>JALWUZ010000695.1 GCA_027079895.1 Anaerolineae bacterium | reverse complement strand
CTCTTCATCGTCGCCGTCAGCCTGGCGATCGCCGCCGTGCCGGAGGGCCTGCCGGCCGTCGTCACCATCTGCCTGGCCCTGGGCATGCGGGAGATGGTGAAACGGCACGCGCTGATTCGCCGCCTCCCGGCGGTGGAGACCCTCGGCTCGGCCACCGTCATCTGCTCCGACAAGACCGGCACGCTGACCCAGAACGAGATGATGGTGGTGCGGCTCTACGTGGCGAACCTGCGGCTGGATGTCACCGGACAGGGATACCGCCCGGAGGGGGAGTTCACCAACTACGGCACCCCCTTCGACCCGCGCGAAAACGGGGAGATGATGGCCCTCCTCACCGGCAGCGTCCTTTGCTCCGACGCGCTGCTGGAGACGGACGACGAGGGGCAGTTCCGCATCGTCGGTGACCCGACGGAGGGAGCGATGGTCGTGGCGGCGGCCAAAGCGGGCCTGACCCGCGCGGAGTTGGAGGCCCGTTTCCCCCGCTTGGCGGAGGTGCCCTTCGACAGCGAGCGCAAGCGGATGAGCACCATCCACAAGGCGGAGGACGGGGGGTACATCGCCTACGTCAAGGGTGCGCCCGACATGGTGCTCCCCCTGTGCCATTCCATCCTCGAAGATGGGAAGGACGTGCCGCTGACCCCGGCCCGGCGGCAGCACATCGAGAACACCATCCGCGACATGGGACGGGAAGGGCTGCGGGTGCTGGCCGTCGCCTACCGGCATCTGGACGCGGTGCCCGACCGTCCCGACGCCGACCTGGTCGAGCGCGACCTGACGCTCATCGGGTTGACGGCGATGATTGACCCGGCCCGGCCGGAGGTGCGCCCGGCGGTGGAGAAGGCGCGGCGGGCCGGCATCCGCACGGTGATGATCACCGGCGACTACCCCGACACAGCCCGCGCCGTCGCCCAGGAGATCGGCCTGCTGCGGCCCGGCGGGGAGGTGCTCACCGGCACCGACCTGAACGATATGAGCGACACGGAGTTGATCGAACGCATCGAGGACGTGGACGTGTTCGCGCGGGTCTCGCCGCAGCACAAAGTCCGCATCGTCGAGGCCCTCAAAGCACGGGGGCACGTGGTGGCGATGACCGGCGACGGGGTCAACGACGCCCCGGCCCTCAAGCGGGCCTCCATCGGCGTGGCGATGGGCATCACCGGCACCGATGTCGCCAAAGAGACGGCGGATATGGTGCTGACCGACGACAACTACGCCTCCATCGTCTCCGCCGTCGAGCAGGGGCGGGTGATCTACTCCAACATCCGCAAGTTCGTTTACTACCTGCTCTCCTGCAACATCGCCGAGATTATGGTGATTTTCCTGGCGACGCTGGCCGGGTCGCCGCCGCCGCTGACCGCCATCCAACTGCTGTGGCTGAATCTGCTGACCGACGGTGCGCCCGCGCTGGCCCTGGGGCTCGAAAAGGGCGACCCCGACATCATGGAGCGGCCCCCCCGTCCGGTGGACGAGCCGATCATCAACCGCTCGATGCTCACCGGCATCATCGTGCAGACGATCGCCATCACCTCGGCGGTGCTGACCGCCTACGTCGTCGGCTGGCACTGGTCGGCGGGCGACCACGCCCTGGCGCGGACGATGGCCTTCGTCACCCTCTCCGCCTCGGAACTGGTGCGCTCCTACACCGCCCGCTCGGAACGGGTCTCGCTGTTCCGCCTGGGAGTGTTCAGCAACCCGTACATGCAGTACGCCGTGGCCGCCTCGCTCGTCCTGCTGCTGGCGGCGGTCTACGTCCCCGCCTTGCAGCCGATCTTCAACACGGTGACGCCGGGACTGCGGGAGTGGAGCCTGATGCTGCCGTTGATTCTGGTGCCGGGCGTCGCAGCGGAGATCACCAAGATGTTCCTGCGGAAGCGGGCCGACCGGACGCCGGCGTAATTCGTGGACGCCTCTCAGGGGAAAAGAAAGGCCGGACTCGTCGAAGTCCGGCCTTCTGTTTGGGGCGCTGTGGGTGGCTCAGAAACCTCGAATCTCGATCGAGTACCCCAGGAGCGAGAGGAGAGCCGTCGCCGCGTCCGGCTTGTCGTATTGCAGTTCGATGGTCTGCGTATCCCCCGGCGCGATCGTCCAGGGGAGCGGCGGGGCGGCCATCCGCAGGCTGCTCATCCCCGCGCTGGAGGTGAGGCTGATGTCCGTCAACGCGACTGTCACCGGCGCGTCGCCGGTGTTCCGCACCTCCCCCTCGATGACCAACACCGTGCCCCCTTCGCTGAGGAAGGCGTCGGTGATGGCGACTTCGGCGTGACCGGCGCCGGTGGGCTCCTCCGCCGGAGGCTCGTAGGGCAGGCTGAAACGGGCCTGCAACTCCGCGCCGGGGCGGGGGCTGAACACCCAGATGAGGGTCGGGCCGTTCAGCGACTCCGGCACCAGGTATCCGGCGGAGCCTTTCGCCTCCCCGCCCGGCTGGAGCAATCCGGTCAGCGGGCCGCTCTTGCCGGCGTCGCTGGCCGCCGGCGACAGCAGATACTCGTTACCGTCCCCGTCCACCAGGCGCATGTCGAACACGGTGGTATCCACCGGCGCGGTGCCGAAGTTCTCGACGGCGAACTCCACCAGGTAGTAGAGCGTCCCCGGCAGGAGGTCGGGCGCGTCCCGCACCACATAGCCGCTCGTCACCGTCACCTGCACGTCGCCGACGCGCACCGGCTGCCCGATGGCGACCGGCTCTCCGGTCGGCGGCTGCACCGGCTCGGTCTCGGAGACGTAATCGGCGATGGCGACCTGCCAGGCGTCCGTCCCTTCCAGAATCAGCGTCAGCCGGGGGCGGGCCTGCTCGAAGATCCCCTGGTCGTTGGGGGCGACCTCCCGCCGCTCGCTGAAGCGGAAGTTGAGCGTCACCCCGTTGGAGAGGTGCAGTTCGATTTCGTCGCCGGGGCGGAGGCCGGTCAACAGCGTGCCGTTCTCAGGGAGCGGTTCCAGTCCCACGACGTAGTTGACCACCGAACCGCACAGCCAGGCCGCCGCGCCGGGGTAGCCGTCCGGGTAGGCCCAGCCCTCGTCGCCGGGGACGATGGCGACTACCGGAAAATCCCGCCCGCCGACGGTGAGTGAGACCGGCAGGGAGACGGCCACCTCCACGTCGCCGCTGCTGATGATCGTCTGGCAGGAGGGGGGCGGCAGCGGGGAGGTGGACGGCGACGGCGACGGGAAGATCGCCGGAGTGGGGGTCACTTTGACCACTTCGAGGGGGACGCCGGGGGTGGCCTCCTGCTCGACGAACACCTGCCGCAGTCCCAAAAACGTGACCAACACGATGGCGAGAAGGAGGAGGCCGATGCCGCCGGCGATCAGGGCGACGACGAGGCAACTGGGGCGCGATGGACGGGTCGCTGAACTCACAATCGTCCTCCGCTACGGGGCGAGCGAGTGGGGCGGCACGCGCAGGTAGATGCTGGCCCCTTCACTTTCACCGGCCACCAATTGGCTGAAGCCGAAGAAGGGGACGGTCACGCGCACCGGCCCCGCGCTGGCTACGGTGAACTCCAGGTTGCCCCGCTCGTCGGTGAAACCCTGGGCCAGCAGTTGATTGGTC
>JALWUZ010000694.1 GCA_027079895.1 Anaerolineae bacterium | reverse complement strand
GCCCCATCCCCCACACCACCATGTTGAGCCAGAAAAAGGTGATTGGCGGGCGGGCCGTCCACTGCCGACCGGAGGGGAGATCGGCGGCCCCGCTCTGCTCCGCCCGAATCTGCTTCATCCGGTCGAACCACTCCGGGCTGATTCGCACCCCGAAGAACCCCGGCCCCTCGAAGGCATACGGCTGGGCGACCCGGAAGGCGACCGCCGCCAGCAGTCCGGCCAACACCAACCGCGCCCCCAGCCCGACCAGGTCATCCGTCTCGACGTACCTCTTCTCCCACAGACGCCAGCCCGCCGCCAGCACCACGAAGAGCGCGGCCAGCACCCCGTCTATCTTGCAGGCCGCCGCCAGCCCCGTCGTCAGCCCCGCCAGCGCGAAACTCGTCCACCCGCCGGACTGTCCCGCTCGGACGGAGAGATAGGCCGTCAGAGTGACGAAAAAGCAGGCCATACTGTCCACAGTGAAGAAATGGGCCTGCTGGATGAGGAAGGCGGTCAACGCCCCCAACGCCGCCGCCAGCAGCCCGACATCCGCGCCGTACAGCCGCCGTCCCAGCAGGTAGAGCAGTACCAGCGTGCCCAGGTCGGCCAGCGCGGAGAACGTCCGCCCCACCAACGCGCTGGCGGAGCCGGTGAACGTGCCGGGCCGGCAATCCGCGAACTCATCGCCCAGCAGCACCGCGCCCACCGCCGCGCTCCACCGGTCCGGGGACTCGCCGCACCCCCGGTCGAGCCACTCCCCCGTCAACCGCGTGAGGAAGAGCGGCAGCGTGCCGTAACTGTACTGATAGCCGTTGTTGCGGCAATTCAGCGGGGAGCGGTGCGTGTCGAAATAGACCGACCAGTCATCGGGGGAGTGGATGGCGGAGGTGATGATGCGCATGTGCCCCTCGTCGGGATGAATCCACTGCCCCTCGTCCCAATCCATTCCGGTGAAGCGCAGATAACCGCCCACCACCAGAATCAGCAGCAGGAGCAACCCCCTGACCGCCGCCAGTGCTATTCGGTTGACCTTCCGTCCGTCGGAATCGTCCATCATCCCTCGCCGTTGACCGCGCCGTCCTTAGGACAACACCGTCTGCTCCCGGCCCGGCCCCACGCCGACCATCACGAGCGGCACCCCGACCCACTCCTCGACCCGCTCCACGTAAGCGCGGGCCGCCGGGGGCAGGTCGGCCCGCCGCCGCGCCCCGCTGATGTCCTCCTCCCAGCCGGGCAACTCCTCGTAAACTGGACGCCAGCGGGCCAACTCCTCGACCCCGAACTCGGCGGGGAAGAACTCCGTCCGCGCTCCGTCGTCCCGCTCGTAGGCCACCGCCACCCGCAGCCGTTCCAGGCCGCTCAAAACGTCCAACTTGGTCAACGCCAACCCATCCAGGCCGTTGACCCGCGCCGCGTACCGCAGAATCACCACGTCCAGCCAGCCGCAGCGACGGGGGCGGCCGGTCGTCGTCCCGTACTCCCGTCCCACCTCGCGGATGCGGTCGCCGATGGCGTCCGTCAACTCGGTGGGGAACGGCCCTCGGCCTACCCGCGTGGTGTACGCCTTCGCCACCCCGATGACCTGGGAGACCGCCGCCGGCCCGAACCCCAACCCGGTCAACGCGCCCCCGGCCACCGTCGCCGAACTGGTGACGTAGGGATAAGTCCCGTGGTCAATGTCCAGCAACAACCCCTGCGCCCCCTCGCAGAGCACCGTCTTGCCCGCCGCCAGCGCGTCCCCCACCAGGGCCGTCCCGTCCGTGAGATAAGGGCTCAGCCGCTCGGCGTAGGCCCGATACCGTTCCGCCGCCTCGTCCGGCGCGACCGGCTCCACCCCGTACCGCTCCAGACGGCGATTGTGCTCCTCAACGAGCGCGGCGACCCGTTCGGCGAACCGGGCCGGGTCGCCCATCTCACCGGCGCGGAGCCCGACGCGGGCCGCCTTGTCGGCGTAAGTGGGCCCGATGCCCCGCTTCGTCGTGCCGATCGCTCCCTGGCCCCGCGCCGCGTCCCGTGCCCCATCGAGGGCCCGATGGGAGGGGAGGATGATGTGAGCCGCCGCGCTCAACTTCAACCGCTCCGGCCCCGCCGCCACGCCCAGTTCGGCGAGAGCCTCGATCTCCTCCACCAGCCGCTCCGGGTTGACCACCACTCCGGCCCCGATCAGACACAGCGCGTCGCGGTGGAGAATCCCCGACGGAACCAGGTGCAACTTCAACGTCCGCCCCTGGGCCACGACGGTATGCCCGGCGTTGTCCCCGCCGTTGTAGCGGGCCACCAGGTGCGCCTCCTGGGCCAAATAATCCACCACGCGCCCCTTTCCCTCATCGCCCCACTGGGCGCCGACCACGATAATCGCGGACATAGCGACCTCCTCCTTCTGCTCCCTGCCAACCACCGCCGGGCGGCGCGTGCTGTCCATACGACGAGACACCCATCGCTAGGGCACGGCGTCGTCTGTTATCGTGTAGGTTACGCCCTCATCGCTCAATGTGAGTTGATGGACAGGCAATGGAGCGTCGGCGTGTTCGTTGGACGCCCCACCCAGCAGAACAGGTTCAATCAGTCGTGACGTTCCATTCGAGTATGCGTAGCGTCAGTGAAACAATTATCTCTGCATTTTCTACCGTACATTTCCATCTCCAAGTGCAGGTGAGGGCCGAGGCAATTGAAAAAGCCGGTACACCTCGAAAGGTCACTCTCGTTTCGAGAGTGCATCTGAGCCAATCCAACAGTAACTCTGACTAACGTTACCCTGTCGCGATGAAGACCGGTCGGACGGTGACGCCGCTTTCCTCGTCCACGTAGGCCACTTCGTACTGGGCGCGGCTTTCGTCATCGGTCTCCTCGACAAAAAAGGCGAGGGTGATCTCCTCCAATCCCAGGCTGCGCCCGTACCGCGCCGCCTGGCGCAACGCCCGCCGGTATTCGTAGGCGTCCACGTAACTCTTGACCTCCAGGCCGTACAGCCGCCCCGCGTACCGAATCAGCAGGTCTAACTTCCCGTTCCCTGTCGGGAACTCCGGGATTACCTGCCCACGACGGTGTTCGAGGAAGTCGAAGAGATAGCGGTACAGGTTGAAGTGGTACACGGCCTCGAAGGGGCGCAGGTCTGAGCGGCGGGGGACGTCTTGGAACAACCACTCGTGGTTCTCGTGCAGGTACTGCTCGTACCGGCGGAGGAGGTTGGGGACGTTCAGGCTGTCCTCGGTTACGATGTGGCTCAAGTCCTCGAAGGGGCGGTAGAGCCGTCCGGTGTCGGGGAACGCTTCCCGCGCGAAGTAGTTGAACAGCCGTTTCTGGACGAAAGGGCTGGCGAAGCGGACGTAGTAGCGTCCGTCCTCCTCGATTTCGGTGTCTATCACGCCGTTGAGGTACAGGAAGTTGAGGATGGGGTCGTCGTAACTGAAGGGCATCTTGCGGGAGGTGCGGAACAGTTCCAGTACCATCTCGCGGTAGGGTTTCCGGCGGGCCTTGCTGATGATGTTGAGGATGTTGTTGTTGGGGAGGAGGTGGATGGCGGCGGTGTAGGCCCGCTCGAAGGTGGACATCGTGATGGGGTTGGGGAGGCCGGGGTTGAACTCCTCGGTCAGCA
>JALWUZ010000693.1 GCA_027079895.1 Anaerolineae bacterium | reverse complement strand
CCGTGTAAGCCCCCAGCGTCACTTGGTAGCGGCCCGGCGTCAGCGTGAAGTAGAGCGGCAGCGTCAGCCGCTCGAAGCGGACCTCCCCCGGCGCGAGGCCGCTTTCCAGGCGGCGGTCTGTCTGGGCGACGAGGCGTCCGTCGGCGTCCAGTAGCCGGAGGGTGAACGAGGGGGGCGTCTCGCCGTCGCCGGTCTGCTGCCAGGCGAGGGTGAACTCCACCGTGCCGCCGGGGTGAGGAGGGCGTTCCCCGCGCAGCGCGTATCCCACCAGATGCACCTGCCCCCCGAAGTCGGTCGGGAGGGCGGTCAGCGGGGCGCGGGTGACGGTCACCGGGCGGCGACGGAGGAGGAATCCGGCCTGCCAGGGCTCGGCGGTGTAGCCGTCGAAGCGGTAGAAGTGGGTCAGGAGGAGCGGCTGGCCCGGCGGCGTCTCCTGGACGCGGCGCAGCCAGGTCGCGCGGTACTCCTCCCCGGCCACCGGATAGACTTCGACGACCTCCACGTCGGGGCGGATTCCCTCGACCTGTTGCAGATAGCGGAGCGGCGTCACCCAGCGCCAGTCGGCGAGGAGGCGGGCGCCGCTCGGCGCGGTCTCCAGCAGCGGGCCGACGGTCTGCCGGGCGGTGCGGTCGTGCGCCAGGAGAAGGAAACTCGGCGCGTGGGCCCGCCCGTTGGCCAGCCCGGCCAGCAACAAGGCGATGGCGGTCAGCGTCCCCAGGGAACGGGGCAGGAGCGCGGGGAGCAGCCCGACGGCGACGGCGACCGGCAGGTAGGCGGGCATCAGGTACTCGACGGTCTGCGGGGCGCGGTAGGTGATGGAGACGAAGGTATGCAGGGTCAGGCTGCCGGCCAGCAGGAGGAAGAGCCGCCGGTCGCGCCGCAGGAGCCCCAGCAGGCCGAGGAGGGCCGCCAGCAGCAGGACGGGGTGGAACTGGAACGGGAAGAGGGTCGGCAGGAGCGCGAGCCGGTGGGGGAGGTCGCTGCTGTTGGCGAAGGCGAACATATCCCCGGCGAACCCTTTGGCGAGGAAGTGGTGCAGGAAGCCGGGCCAGGTGTCCAGGCCGGGCGGGGCCTGCGGTGCGCCCATCGCCCCGCGAATGGGGAGGTAAAGGAGCGGCAGGCCGAATCCCAGCAGTCCGGCCAGCAGGGGACGTGCCAGCGGGCGCGGCGGGGTGAGGTGCAGCCAGGCGTAGAGGGCGAAGAAGAGGGCGACGAAGGCCAGCGGCGGGTAGTGACTGCCGCCCAGTCCCAGCGCGAGGGCGAGTGAGGTGAGGGCGCGGGCTTGGGCGCGACGGTCGGCGGCAGTGGCGAGGCGGGCGAGGGCGTCCAGCCCCCAGGCGGCGAAGAGGACGGCGGGGGTGCGGACGTTGGCGATGGTCGCCTGGGCCCAGAAGGTGGTGGCGGTGCCCAGGGTCAGCGCGGCGAGCAATCCCCCGCCCAGGGCGACGGCGGACGACGCGCCCTGGTGGACGGCCCAGCGGCGGGTCGCCCGCGCCGTCCACACCAGGGCCGCCGCCGCCAGCAGGCCGCTCATCAAGTTGAGCCGGTAGGCCGGCGTGCCGAAGGGGAGCAGGCGGATGAAGAGGTGCCCCGCCAGGGTGTAGAGCGGGAATCCCGGCGGGTGGGCGACCCCCAGGAGGGCAGCGACCAACTGAAACTCGCCGCCGTCGGCGGGGAGCACGTCGGGGGCGGCGGTGAGGAAGTAGACGAGCAGGGCGAGGACGAACACCGCGCCGTCGGCCAGGAAGGAGGAGAGGGGACGGGGAGGGACGGGTTCTGGGAGGGTACGGTTCGGTCTCTTCATCGCGGGAACATCATAGCACGTCCCGTTACAAAGTCAACTCCCACGCCAGGGTGGAGTCGCCGGTGGGCTGAAAGCCGAATCGCCGGTACAGGTTGCGGGCGTGTTCGTTGTCGGATTGGGTGTTGAGCGTCGTCGTGCGGATTCCATCCCGCCAGAAGGCGGTCAGGATGTGGTGCAAAAGCGTCGTGCCGACCCCCTGGTTCTGGTGCGCCGGCAGGACGGCCAGCCGGTTGATGTGCGCCCGCGGGCCCTGGGCCGTCCCCTCGACGTAGCCGACCACCGCGCCGCCCCGGAGGGCCACCAGGAAGTGGGTGGCGGCGGTCATCTTGCGGAACATGGCCTCGGTGCTGTGCCACCAGTGAGGGGAGAAGGCGGCCTGGTCAATCGCTATCGTGGCCGGGACGTCGGCGCGGGTGGCCGGGCGCACCGTCGCCGCATCGGACGGGCAAGGGGGCATCCGGCGGTGTCGTTTGACCAGGGTGATGACCTGCGTCAGGGGGACGAAGCCGTGTTCCTCCAGGTGAGGCCCGGCCCAGCCGCCGTGGTCGAGCCAGGCCAGCCCCCGCGCGTGCTGCCGGCGCAGTCCGGCGATGACCGGCGGCAGTGAGAGGGCCAGCCAATCGGCTACGCTCATCAGGTCGTCCAGCGCGGCTAGGCGCGTCCAGGCGATGGGGGAGCCGTCGGCCCAGGCGAACAGGACGCCCCGCACTATGCCGCTCATTTCGGTCACGACGAAAGTCTCCGCGCCGAGGTGCTCCTCCCACCACCAGAGGCGGGCGGTGGTGCGGGAGGAGTGCTGACAGAGATCCTCGATGGTGGCGCGGTCTTTGGGGAGTGCTGTCCTCACGCGCATCGCTTCCGGCCTCTCCTGGATTAAGCCCACCCCCCGATCGCCCTGCCGTGCCGCACGGCGACGATCTCCGCCAGAATCGCCAGGGCGATCTCGGCCGGCTCCTTGCCGCCCAGGTCGAGTCCCACCGGGCCGTGAATGCGGGAGAGGTCGGCGGCGGTGAAGCCCCGTTCCCGCAGCGCGGCCCGCCGCTTGGCCTGGGTGGTGCGGGAGCCGAGCAGTCCGATGTAGGCCGCCCGGCTGCGCAGGGCGACTTCCAGCGCGGGGAGGTCGAACTTGGGGTCGTGGGTGAGGATGACCACGTGATGGTGCGGGCCCAGGCTCTCCGCCGTCAGTGCCCGCTGCGGCCAGGCGACGAGCAACTCGTCCGCCGTCGGGAACCGCTCGCGGGTGGCGAAGGCCCGGCGGGCGTCAATCACGACGGTGCGGAAGCCGACGGTCTGCGCCAGGGCGACCAACGCCTGGGCGATGTGGACCGCGCCGACGATGACCAGGGTCGGCGGGGGGACGTGGACTTCGAGGAACACCTCCGCGCCGGAGACGGTCTCCAGACGGGCGGCCGGGCCGGGGAACAGGGCGGACAGGGCCGGGAGCAGGGCATCGTCGCCCGCTCGCGGCCCGTCGGGGTCGGCCAGGAGGTGGCCGCGCCCGTCGAGTCGGGTCGCCAGGCCGATTATCTCACCGGCGGCGACGGCTTCCAGCCACCGGCGGTGCATCTCCAGCAGGGGCTCGACGTACACTTCGAGGGTGCCGCCGCAGGTCAGCCCCACTTCCTCGAACGCGCCCTCCTCGACGAGGCCGTAACGCAGGCGGCGCGGGGGGGCGCCGGCGAGGACTTCCTGCGCCGCCTCCACCACCGCCCCTTCGACGCAGCCGCCGCTGACGGAGCCGCTCATCCGTCCACTGGCCGTCACCGCCATCCGTGAGCCGACC
>JALWUZ010000692.1 GCA_027079895.1 Anaerolineae bacterium | reverse complement strand
GTCCGCCGTCCACCAGCAGCCGCCCGTTCAGGCGGCGGGGAGGGAACAGCGGGGGCAGGGCGGCAGTCGCCAAGACCCCCTCGATGACCGAGCCCTCCCGGATGATGACCTCCTCCCCGGTGCGCAAATCCACCGCCGTGAGGGCGAGGGGGATGGGGAGGTGGTCGAAAGTCAGGTCGCCGCCCAGGAAGTCGCGCAGCAGGGCGGCGATTTTGTCCTGTCCCAGCAGGCCGAGACCGGTTCGGTCCCGGTGAACGATGTCGAGCAGGCGCAGGGAGCGGGCGAAGCGGGCGATTTCGTCGGCGCGGTGGCCGGCGGCGTAGAGGGAGGCGACGATGCCCCCCATGCTGGTGCCGGCCAGGTAGCGGATGGGCACCTCCGCCTCTTCGAGCACCTTCAGCACGCCGATGTGGGCAAGTCCCCGGGCACCTCCGCCGCTCAACGCCAGGCCGATTTTCGCGGGCATCACAGTCTCCCGAATCCATCGCCGACGGACGGCCCCGCGTCAACGCGGGGCCTGTCCGTCTCGTTTCCTGCGCCCTAGTCCGTCCCAGAGGAGGCCGCGTCCACCAACGCCGCGCCTCTGTCCATCGCCTCGAAGTTGAGGCTCAACAGTTTCCGGTGCCGTTCCGGTAGATGATCCTCCAACGCCTGCTTGATCGCGTCCAGGGAGACGATCTCCGTCGCCTTGACCAGCGCGGCCAGGCAGATGACGTTCGCCAATCGGACGTTGCCCAACTCGGTTGCCATGTCGCTGGCGGGGACGTAGACGACGCGGATGTCGTCCCGCTCGCTCTTCTGGGGGATGAGGGAACTGTTGACTACCAGCACGCCGCCCGGCTTGACCGCCGGCTCGAACGCCTCCATCGAGGGGATGTTGAGCACGATCGCCGCGCTGGGACGGCGCACGAGAGGGGAGCCGATTTCCTCGTCGGAGACGACGACGGTACAGCGAGCCTTGCCGCCGCGCATCTCCGGGCCGTAGGACGGGATCCAGGTCACGTGCAGGCCGCTGTCCATCGCGGCGTAGGCCAGTAACTGCCCGGCGAACAGGGCCCCCTGCCCGCCGAAGCCGGAAATGATCACCTCTTGCTGCATCTCACTTACCCTCCTTCAGCGCCCTCACGGCGTCGGTCATCTTCGTATCGCCCAGGGGGAAGTAGTCCACCATGTGCTCTTTGGCCCATTCCAACGCCTCGACCGGGGTCATGTGCCAGTTGGTGTTGCAAGTGGAGAGGATTTCGACCATCGAGAACCCCAATCCGGCCAACTGGGTCTGGAAGGCCAGTTTGATGGCCTTCTTCGCCTTGCGGATGGCGGGCACGTCCAGCACCGACTGGCGGGTGACGTAGGCCACGCCCGGCAGTTCGGCGAGCAA
Source organism: Anaerolineae bacterium (assembly GCA_027079895.1). GTDB lineage: Bacteria > Chloroflexota > Anaerolineae > B4-G1 > B4-G1 > JALWUZ01. The sequence continues at coordinate 10,385 of JALWUZ010000692.1, read as the reverse complement.
CTCCGCCATGCGAATCGGCCAGCCGGCGGTCTGCACGTTCCGCCCGGTGGGGGACGAGGTCGTCACCTGGCCGGGGAGGGTCGTCGGGGCCATCTGGCCGCCGGTCATGCCGTAGATGGCGTTGTTGACGAAGATGGTGGTGAACAGTTCCCCGCGATTGGCGGCGTGGATGATCTCCGCCGTGCCGATGGCCGCCAGGTCGCCGTCGCCCTGGTAGGTGAAGACCACCTTGTCGGGGCTGACCCGCTTGATGCCGGTCGCCATCGCCGGGGCCCGTCCGTGAGCCGCCTCCGCGAAGTCCATGTTGAAGTAGTAGTAAGCCAGCACCGAGCAGCCCACCGGCGCGATGCCGATCGTCCGCTCACGCACCCCCAACTCGTCCAGCACCTCGGCGATGAGGCGGTGGACGACCCCGTGAGTGCAGCCGGGGCAGTAGTGGGTGCGGACTTTGGTCAGGCTCTCCGGGTACGAGTAGACCAGTTCCATGTCCTCAGGAATTTCGACCGCCATCTCACTCCTCCTCCCCGCCGACCTCGGCGTTCAGTTTCTCCAATTCGGGCAGGATTTCGTCCGGCAGGGGGATGGGGCCGCCCATCCGCCCGTAGAAACGCACCGGGCAGCGTCCCTCGACTGCCAGCCGCACATCCTCGACCATCTGTCCGGCGTTCATCTCCACCGTCAGGATGCCCTTGACCTGTTCGGCCAGGGCGGCGATGCGCTGGCCGGGGAAGGGCCACAGGGTGATGGGGCGCAGCAGGCCGACCTTCAGCCCCTGCTCCCGCGCCTCCCGTACCACCGTCTGGCAGACCCGCCCCACAGTGCCGAAGGCGACCAGCAGCAGGTCGGCGTCCTCGGTGCTGTACTCCTTCCAGCGCACCTCGTTCTTCTCGATCTCCCGCAATTTGGCCTGCAAGCGGATGTTGACCCGCTCCATGTTCTCCGCTCCCAGGTAGAGGGAGGTGATGATGTTCGGCTTCCGGCCCTGCGCCCCGGTGAGGGCCCACTCGGCCCGCTCCTCCGGCGGGCGGACGGGACGCATCGGCGGCATCTCCGCCGGCTCCATCATCTGCCCGATGGAGCCATCGGCGACGAACATCACGATGGTACGGTACTTCTCCGCCAGGTCGAAGGCCAGCACCATCAGGTCAATCGCCTCCTGGACGTTGGAGGGGGCCAGGACGATCATATGGAAGTCGCCGTGCCCGGCGGACTTGACGGCCTGGAAATAGTCCCCCTGAGCCGGCTGGACGTTCCCCAGACCGGGGCCGCCGCGCATGATGTTGGTGACGACCGCCGGGACCTCGGAGCAGGCGATGTAGGAGAAGCCTTCCTGCATCAAACTGACGCCGGGGCTGGACGAGGAGGTCATCACCCGCGCGCCGGCACAGGCCGCGCCGTAGACCATGTTGATCGAAGCCACCTCGCTTTCCGCCTGGAGGAAAACACGCCCCAGTTCCGGCAGCCGCTTGGAGAAGTGCTCCAATACCTCCGTCTGGGGCGTGATGGGGTAGCCGAAGAAGGCCTCCAATCCGGCGCGGATGGCCGCCTCGGCAATTGCCGCGTTACCTTCCCAAAGTTCCTTTGCCATTCTTCGCACCTCCTATGCTCTGGCGGCTGAGCGCCGCTTTCTTCGGTAAACCGTGAAGACCACGTCGGGACAGATGGTGGCGCACATCGCGCACCCGGTACATGCCTCCGGGTCCGTCACTTCGACAGGAGGGTACCCTTGGGCGTTGAACCGTCCCTCGGCCAACTTGAGGATATGCACCGGGCAGACGGAAATGCACAGTCCGCAGCCCTTGCACCGGTCCTCGTCAATGATAACCATACCCCTTGCCATCGTACCTCCTTGTGTTTATGTTATCACGGCGAGTGGTCGCCGACTACTACCTGAATGTCAACCGCTATGATACAACTTATCGCCCCCAATTGCAAGCCGACAGCGCATCAGAAACATCGGGCGTTGGCGCGTGAACCCCAGGCTTTCGTAGAGTCGGATCGCGCCCGTGTTCGTCTGGAAGACCATCAGGAAGACCTGCCGACCGGCCGTCAGATGAGCCCGCACCAACGCGCCGACGACCTGCCGCGCATAGCCGCGCCGGCGGTGGGCCGGGTGGGTGGCGATGTTCCCAATCTCGGCGAAGCCGGGGATGGTCAGGTGAGTACCGCCCATCGCTATCAGGTGCTCCCCCTCCCAGACGCCGAAGGCGGGCCCGTGCCGGAACGGGTGGTTCTCGAAGGCGGTCAGCCCAGCCTCCGCCGCCAGGGTGAGCATGTGCGGCAGATGGCCGGGCCGGAGGGGAACCGCCGCGCCGCCGGCCAACGCCTCCGCGTCCCCCTGGAAGAGCATCTGCCACTCCCGCTGCACCTCCTCGACGGAGAAGGCCTGTTCCGCGACGGCGGCCTGCTCCGCGTTCAGCAGGAGGTAGAATGGCTCGTCGGGCCGCACCAGTTGGGCTGCCAGCGTCGCCAACCGGTCGGGGGGCATGGGGGCGTAGGCCAGCGCGGCGAAGGGGAGGCCATCGTAGCGGGCTACGACAGTCTCCCCTTCCCCGACGAAGCGGCATTCGGCACGCAGGGTTGTCAGGTCGGCGATGAGGGTGAAGTGGGCCAGTTGCCAGGCGGGGTCGTGCGGCAGCGGCATCGCGTCTCAACGGCCCAGCGGGTGGCTCAGTTTCTCCCCCATCCGCTCCACCGACTGTTGCAAACGGGCGAGGTTGGCGTCCATCTCGTCCAGGTAGCCCACCAGCGGGGTATCGGCGAGCGGGATTTCGATGGGCACGTCCACCCGCAGCGGCACGGTGGTGTTGATGTCCACCGTCTGGCTGACGGGGATGGCGACCTCCAGGTCAATCGGCACGATGGTGTTGACCGGCACCTCGATGTTGCGGGTCCCCAGCGGCCCCATGTTGATGGGGATGGTGACGGTGGTGTCAATGGGGATGACGGTGTTGATGGGGACGACGATCTCCTGGTCGAAGGGGATGCTGGTGGCGATGGGGATGTCCTGGTCAACGGTCAGGGTGTAGGTGAAGGTGTCTCCGGCCAGGTCGTCGAGCATGGTGCGGGAGTCGGTCAGGATGCGCAGGGTAGCCTGTTGCGCGTCCAGGGCCACCTCCCGCGCTTTCAGCAGGCCGAAGAGGACGACGCCGTTGAGCGCGAGGGAGAGGCCGGTCAGCAAGGCCAGGATGACGATGGCGATGAGGTAGATCTTCTTCATCGGCAGAACCTCCTGATTGTAGTTTGGCGGGGGGAAACCGGCAGGGGAGCGGGTTTTCGGCTGTGAGTGGCGAAGCGTTCTGGTAACATGGGCTGCCAGGGGGGAATGGTCAGTGGGCGATACAGGACTCGAACCTGTGACCTCCTCTTTGTAAGAGAGGCGCTCTAACCAACTGAGCTAACCGCCCGTGCGGTAATTATAGCCGGGATTGGCGGTGTGTCAACGTGGCATGTCCACCTTGACATCTCCCCCGTTCTGCGGTATAGTAACGCCGGTCAGAGGTCAGACATCAAACGACTGACGAGTTATGCAACCCCTGCGAGTCAACAAACAGCCCCTGTATCTTCAGGCCCGGCAACGCCTCTTGAGTCTCATCGAGGACGGCAGTTTCCGGCCCGGCGAACGTCTCCCCTCCGAAGTCGCCCTCGCTGCCCAGTTGGGCATCTCCCGTCCCACCCTCCGCGAAGCCCTCCTGCGCCTGGAACAGGAAGGGGTCATCTCCCGCAAGCACGGGGTAGGGACTTTCGTCTCCCCCCGCGCCCCTGTTTTCGAGTCCGGCCTGGAGGTGTTGGAGAGCCTGGAGCGTCAGGCCCGCCGGATGGGGCTGGACATCGCGGTCACTCATTTGAACGTTCGGGAGCGAGCGGCGGATGCCGACGAGCGGGAGGCTCTTTCCCTGCCCGCCGAACCGCCCGCCGAGGTGTTGTGCGTGGACCGGGTCGTCACCGTCAAGGGACGCCCGGTCGCTTATTTGAGGGATGTCGTGCCCCTGGCCTACCTGCGCCGCGACGATCTGGCGGATGAGTTTTCCAGTTCGGTGTTGGACGTGCTGCTCCGGCGGGAGTCGCCGCGTCCGGCCACGTCCCACACCGAGATCGTCGCCGAGGAGGCCGACGCCGCCGTCGCCGAACTGCTGGCCGTCTCGCAGGGGGCGGCCCTCTTGAAACTGGTCGGACGGCTGTACGATGAGGATGGGCAGGTGCTGGACTACTCACTCAGTTACTTCGTGCCCGGCCACTTCAAGTTCCACGTCGTGCGCCGGGTGAGAGAAGATCCGATTATCCAAAATCACATAGGAGGTTGAAAATGCGTAGTTTCAAAGGTCGGGATATCCTTTCCCTGAAGGACTTCGAGCGCGAGGAGTTCTTCTACATGTTCGAGGTTGCCAAGTCGTTGGAGCATTACGCCCGCGACCGGCACAACGGCGATCTCCTCAAGGACAAGACGATGGTGACGGCTTTCTACCAGCCGTCCACCCGGACGCGGCTGGCCCACGAGGCCGCTATGCACCGTCTGGGCGGCCACGTGACCGGCTTCGCCGACGCCAAGATGACCCGCGCCGGTGACTGGTATCAGGAGTCCATCAAGGACACCGTTCACATGCTGGAGTACTACGGCGACGTGATCGTCATGCGTCACTTCCAGCAGGGGGCGCCCGCCGAGGCCGCCCGCTGGGCCAGCATCCCCGTCGTCAACGCCGGCGACGGCTGGGGGGAGCATCCTACGCAGGTGTTGACCGACCTCTACACCATCTGGAAGGAGATCGGCCACATTGACGGGCTGACCTTCCTCTGCATCGGCGATATGCGCATGCGCACCATGCACTCCATCTCCTACGCCCTCACTCAGTTCGACGTGGAGGTCATCTACGTCTCGCCGCCGGATATGTCGCTGACCGAGGAGTTCAAGGCGGAGTTGGACGAGCGGAACCTGGTCTACGAGGAGGCGGAGCACGTCGCCGACGTGATTCACCGGGCGGACGTGATTTACATGGAGCCGGTCGTGCAGCCGGACTACACCAAAGCGCGGCAGGAGGCGACGGAGGATCGGGGGCTCACGCCGGACAACTACAAGATCACCCGCCAACTGCTGGCGGAGAAGGCGAAGGGCAGTGCGATCATCCTCCACTCGCTGCCGCGTATGGACGAACTACCCCCCGACGTGGACTTCACCCGGCACGCCCGTTACTGGCAGGAGGCGTTCAACGGCGTCGCGCTGCGGATGGGGATGTTGGCCCTGATTCTGGGCGCGATTGACTAGGAGGTGGGAGATGCAGACCAATCTTCGCGGTCGTGACCTGATCTGCGACCTGGATTTTTCCAAAGAGGAGGTGGAGACCGTCCTCGATATGGCCTGGGACCTGAAGCGCAAGCGGGCCATCGGTGAACCGCACCCCTATCTGCGGGACAAGGTGTTGGGGATGTTGTTCTTCTTCAGCAGCACCCGGACGCGCTGCTCGTTCGAGGCCGGTATCGCGCAGTTGGGCGGTCACGGGGCGTTCATTGACTCCCGCACCACGCAGGTGGCCCACGGCGACACCGCCAAAGAGATCGGCGAAATCCTGGGCCGCTACTTCGACGGGCTCGCCATCCGGCAGTGCGATTGGGGGTACGGCAATCAGTACATCAACTGGGTCGCCGAAGCCTCGCGGGCCCCGGTGTTCAACATGCAGTGCGACCTGTACCACCCCTTCCAGTGCCTGGCCGACCTGATGACCATCATCGAGAAGAAGGGGCGCGACCTGCGCCGGAAGAAGATGGTGGTCTCGTGGGCCTATGCCTCGTCCTACCTCAAGCCGATGTCCGTGCCGCAGTCGCTCATCCTACAAATGCCGCGCTTCGGACTCGACATCACGCTGGCCTACCCGGAGGAGTTCATGCTGCGCCCGGACATCGTGGACGAGGCGCAGGCGTTGGCCCGCAAGTACGGCACCGGCTTCGAGATCGTCCACGATATGGACGAGGCTTTCAAGGACGCCGACATCGTGTACGCCAAGTCCTGGGGGCCGATGATGACCACCTCCGACCCGGACGAGGGGAAGCGGCTGCAGGACAAGTACCAGGACTGGATCACCGACGAGCGGCGGATGGCCCTCGCCAAAGAGGACGCGATCTACATGCACCCGCTGCCGGCGGACCGGGACATCGAAGTGACCAGCGCGGTGATGGACGGCCCGCAGTCGGTGGTTTTCGACCAGGCGGAGAACCGCCTGCACGTCCAGAAAGGCGTGATGGCGTTGACGATGTGGTAGGGGTAACTCTCGCAGTTACCCGGCCGGTAGGGGCAACTCTCGCAGTTGCCCAACTCTCGCGGTTGCCCGACTCTCGCGGTTGCCCAACCCGCGCAGTTGCCCCACCGGTGTACCACAATTTGCGATAAAGCGATAAAGGGGTAAAATATTATGGCCGAACGTAAACTCGCAGTAGTCGCCATCGGCGGCAACTCGCTCATCAAGGACAAGCAGCACCAGACGGTGCAGGATCAGTACCGGGCAGCGCAAGAGACCTGTCACCACATCGCCGATATGATCGCGGAGGGCTGGGACGTGGCGATCGGGCACGGCAACGGGCCGCAGGTGGGTTTCATTCTGCGCCGGTCGGAGATCGCGGCGAAGGTGGCCGGGATGCACGAACTCCCGCTGGACGTGTGCGGGGCCGATTCGCAAGGGGCCATCGGATACGCCCTCCAGCAGAACCTGGCCAACGAGTTTCGGCGGCGCGGGATGCAGAAATCCGCCGCGACGGTGGTAACGCAGGTGTTGGTGGACCGGGACGACCCCGCTTTCCAGAACCCCTCCAAGCCGATCGGCACGTTTATGGAGGAGGCCGAGGCCAAAGAGCGGGCCGCGAAGGACGGCTGGGTCGTGGTGGAGGACGCCGGGCGCGGCTGGCGTCGGGTCGTCCCCTCGCCGTTGCCTCAGGAGATCGTGGAACTGGACGCGGTGCGGGAACTGCTGGACGCCGGCATCATCACCATCACCGTCGGCGGCGGCGGGATCCCCGTCATCCGCAACGCGGACGGGAACTTGGAGGGCGTGGCGGCGGTCATTGACAAGGATTTCGCCTCGTCGCTCCTGGCCCGTTCCATCGGTGCCGACCTGTTCCTCATCTCTACCGCCGTGGAGCAAGTCTACCTCAACTACAACACGCCGGAGCAGCAGGCCATCGCCCAGATGACCGTCTCCGAGGCGAAGCGGTATATGGAAGAAGGCCACTTCGCCAAAGGGAGTATGCTCCCCAAGATCCAGGCCATCATCTGGTTCCTGGAAAGCGGCGGCCGGGAGGCCATCATCACCAACCCGGAGAACATCACCCGCGCCCTGAAAGGCGAGACGGGGACGCGCATACTGCCCGACTGACGAAAGGAGGTGGTGCAACGCCGATGATGCAGTGAGCCGATGGGATAGTCCAATGACTCGATCCAGTTACCAATCACACAAGGAGGAGAAAATGCACAAGCAGGCACGTTGGCTAATGTTGATCGTGGCGCTCGTTCTGACCCTCTCGCTGGTGTTGAGCGCGTGCAAGAGCGCGACGCCGGCCCCGACCCAGGCCCCTCAGGAAGCCACCGAGGAGCCGACCGTCGCGCCCACCGAGAGCGGGGGCGGCGAGGAGGGCGGGTTGCAGATCCCCGACATCGAGGCGGGGAAGTTCAACGTGGCGTTCATCTACGTGGGGCCGATCGGTGACGGCGGCTGGACTTACGCCCACAATCAAGGGCGTGAGTACCTCGAAGCGACCCTCGACGATGTCCACACCGCCTACCTGGAATCCGTCGCCGAGGGGAGCGACGCCGAGCGCGTGATGCGCAGTATGGCCCGCAAGGGGTTCGACGCCATCATCGCCACCAGTTTCGGTTACCAGTTCAGCATGCCGGACATCGCCGCCGAGTACCCCGACGTGGCTTTCCTGCACGTCTCCGGCTTCCTCAAGAACGACACCAACTTCGGCAATATGTTCGGCGCGATGGAGGATATGAAGTACCTGGCGGGGATGATCGCCGGGGCGCGGGCGAAGGAGGACGGCAGCAACCGCGTCGGGTTCATCGCCCCCTGGCCGATCGCCGAGGTCATCCGCCTGGGCAACGCGCTGACGATGGGCGTCCGGGAGACCTGCCCGGAGTGCGTCGTGGACGTGCGCTGGATCTTCACCTGGTTCGACCCTGACAAGGAGCGGCAGGCCGCCGAGTCGCTGCTCGACGCGGGGGCGACGGTCATCGTCACCGGCGCGGACACCCCCGGCCCGGTGCAGGCGGCCGGCGAGCGCGGACTGTGGGGCATCGCCTACGATAGCGACGTCTCCTGCGACGCCGACGTGGAGCACTGCCTGACCGTCCCCTACTGGAAGTGGGGCATCCCCTACGTCCAGTTCGTGAACGAGGTGAAGGGCGGCACCTGGAAGCCGAGCGACTGGTACTTCGACGCCGACACCGGCGGCCTGGGGCTGCGCGGCTTCGGCGATGACTACGACACCAATCCCAACATCCCCGACTGGGTCATCCCCCTCGTCCAGAAGAAGATGGACGCCATGCTCGCCGGTGACATAGACCGCTTCGACCTGTTCACCGGCCCCATCTACGACAACAAGGGGAATCTGGTGGTGCCGGAAGGGCAATCGCTGACCCAGTCCGACCTGGAAGGGTTGGATCAAGAGACCATAGACTCCTTCGGCCTCGACCGGGAGCCCTGCACGATCTGCATGAACTGGCTGGTGCAAGGTTTCGTCGAGGACGCCGAGATCCCGTCTATGGAGCAGTAACGACCGGGAGGGTGGAGTGGTGGGGGTTCAGTTGAGGTCATCGGTGCGCCCCGACTGATCCCCCATCCCCTCCCTGGGAGGCGGCGCGGTGAACTGGCACGACGCAGTCGTCGAGGCGTTGCGGCGGTATTCGTCGCGGCACGCCACCCGGATCATCCGGCGGCCGGCCCTGATCGCCGAGGAACTGGAGCGGATCGTCCAGGATACCGGCTCCACGGGCGAGACCCCGTCGCAGACCCTGAGCCGCGTGCTCCAAGAGTTGCGCGACGAGGGGCTGCTGTACTTCCAGGGGGACGGCTCCTACTTGCTCGTGGACGGCCCCGTTCCTGTGGAGATGGAGGATTTGCCGGACGAATCCCTGGATTTCCTCGTTCGGCACAACCGCCTGGCCGTCGGGCGGTTGCCGACCGCCGACCGGCAGGCCGTCGCCCGCATCAGAGTCGGGCAGGCGCGGCTGAGACGGGCTACGCTGGAGAACTACGGCTACTGCTGCGCGTTGTGCGACGTGGCCGACCGGGGACTGCTCGTCGCCGGGCACATCTCCCGCTGGGCGGACGACCCGGAGGGGCGGGGAGACCTCACCAACTTGGTCTGCATGTGCCGCTTCCACGATGTCCTCTTCGAGCAGGGCTACTTTTCACTGACGGACGACTACGCCGTCCTGCGGAGGGAGAACATCCGCAGCCAGGTCATCCGGGCCCTCCTCCCCGACTCCCTGACCTTCAGGCTCCCCGAAGCGTACCCGCCCGCGTCGAAGTATCTGCGGGTGCATCGCTCCCGTTTTGGCTTCCCATTGGAGTGTTGACCATGACCGAAACCTACGCTGTCGAAATGCGCGGCATCACCAAGCAGTTCCCCGGCGTTCTGGCGAACGACCGGGTTGACTTTTCCCTGCGTCCCGGCGAGATCCACGCTCTCCTCGGCGAGAACGGGGCCGGCAAGAGCACTTTGATGAACATCCTCTCCGGCCTCTACCGCCCCGACGCCGGGGAAATCTTCGTGCGCGGGCAGAAGGTGAAGTTCAACTCGCCCAGAGACGCCATCCAGAGCGGCATCGGGATGATTCACCAGCACTTCATGCTCGTCCCCTCCCAATCCGTTGCCGAGAACGTCATGCTGGGCCTGGACGAGCCCCGCTTCCTCCTCGACCCGAAGGAGATCGAGGCCCGCGTCGCCGAGTTGAGCGAGAAGTACCGCTTCCCGGTGGACCCGGCGGCCAAGATCTGGCAACTTTCGGTCGGGGAGCAGCAACGGGTCGAGGTGCTCAAAATGCTCTATCGCGGGGCGCAGGTGCTCATCATGGACGAGCCGACGGCGGTGCTCACGCCCCAGGAGGTGGACGAACTCTTCGCTACCCTGCGCAATATGACCAAAGACGGCCACAGCATCGTCTTCATCAGCCATAAACTGGACGAGGTGACGGAGATCGCCGACCGGGTGACGGTGCTCCGCCGGGGGCGGGTGGAGGCCGCCGGGGTGGACGCCGCCAGCCTGACGAAACGGGAGATGGCCCGTCTGATGGTCGGGCGGGAGGTGCTCTTCCGGGTCGAAAAGGGAGAGTCCCAGCCGGGGGAGGTCGTCCTGGCGGTGGAAGCCCTGGAAGCCCTGGACGACAAGGGGCTTCCAGG
>JALWUZ010000691.1 GCA_027079895.1 Anaerolineae bacterium | reverse complement strand
TCGCACGGGGCGCGGGCAAGGTGCTGGAATCCCTCGACGCCCTCCAACAGGTGCTGGTCGGCACCGACGACCGCCGCCCCACCCGAACCGAGTTCTGATGTCGGCCACGGCGGTGGCCGCCGGGCCCGATGAAGCGCGAGCAGTGCGATGAGGGAATCACCCCGAACCCCCTGGCTTCCTCTGTCGCTCCTCGTCGTCGGCCTCTTGCTGCTGGTCTTCAGCGAAGCCGGCTACCTTGCCCCCCCGGAACAAGCCTCTCACTACCTCCTTGACCCGCTCCAGCGGGCCTTCGCCGGGCTGGCGGAGACCTCCGGCGGCCTCTTCCAGACGGTGCGGGACGTGCGCGAACTGCGGGCCCAGGTCGCCGACTTGCAGCAGCAGGTGGACGCGCTGACCGTCGAGAACATCCGGCTGCGGGAGTACGAGGCGGAGGTGCAGCAGTTGCGGGCCCTGCTCAACTTCGTCAGCGAGTACCCCATCTCCGCCGCCCTGGGCGCGGAAGTGGTCGGCAAGGAAGCCTGCCTCACCTTCCCCTGCGGCGAAGTCGTCGGCGCCGAGCCGAACCCCTATCTCCACTACGTCACCATCAACGTCGGCACGGCGCAGGGGGTGGAGGTGGGCATGCCGGTCGTCAGCAGCGGCGCGGGGCTCATCGGGCGGGTCGCCGAGGCCGGGCCGCGCCTTTCCAAAGTGCAGTTGATCACCGACCGCGAGAGTGCCATCGCCGCCCTGCTCCAGAGCAGCCGCACGACCGGACTCGTCGTCGGGCAGCCCGACGGCACTTTGGTGATGGAGTACATCCCCAACGATACGGAGGTCAGCGTCGGCGACATCGTGCTCACCTCCGGCCTCGGCGGGGTAATGCCGAAAGGGTTGGTCATCGGCCAGGTGACGGAGGTGGAGAAGCAGGACTACGCCCTGTTCCAGCGGGCGTGGGTGCGTCCGGCGGTGGACCTCTCGCGGCTGGAACTGGTGCTGGTCATCACCGGTTTCGAGCCCCTCCCGCTGGAGGAGACCACCACCCCAGAGGAGGCGGGCGATTAGCGTCTACCTGGTCATCCCCCTGCTCACCGTCGTCGCCCTGCTCCAGACCACCCTCTTGGCCGACGTGAACCTGTGGGGCGGGCGGCCCGACCTGATGTTCCTCGTCGTCCTCATCTGGACTGTCGTCCGGGGGGGGAGCGAGGGGCTGCTGTGGGCTTTCATCGGCGGGCTGCTCACCGACCTCCTCTCCGGCGGGCCGCTGGGGGCGATGGTGTTGGCCTTGCTGGCCGTCGCCGTCCTGTCTGGCCAGCCCTGGGGCCAGGGCATCGGCTCGCCGGTGGTGCGATTGGTGCTCACGACCTTCGTCGCCGCTCTCCTCTACCACCTGGTGTTGCTCTCGGTGCTGGCCTGGACCGGCTTCCCGGTCGGCTGGGGCTGGGCAATCCCCAAAGTAGCCCTCCCCTCCGCCCTGCTCAACAGCATCCTGGCCCCTTTCGTCCGGCAGCCGTTGAAATGGCTGGAACAGCGCACTCGCCCGGAGAGACGCTTGCCGCTATGAGTCGGTTATGAGTCAGTCGGAACTCCCCCCGGTAGCGGAACAGGGCGGTTGGCAGGCCCGCTGGGAGCGCATCCGCAACTCCCCCAGAGCGGTGCTGCTCGGCCTGCTGGTGGTGGCCGTCTTCTTCGTCTTCGCCCGCCGGTTGTGGACGCTCCAGTTCGTGAAAGGGGACTATTACCGTCAGCAGGCTCAGCGGCAGAGCACGACCCTCGTCGTCGTCCCTGCCGCGCGGGGCATCGTTTACGACCGGAACGGCACGCCATTGGTGCGGAACGCCCCCAGTTTCGATGTCATCGTCGTCCCCGCCTACCTCCCCGACGACGAGCAGGAGGCCGAAAACGTGCTCATCCGCCTGGCCTTCCTCCTCGACATGCCCTACACGACCGCCGGCTCCCGTCCCATCGGCGACGAGCCGCCGGAGCCGGGCCTGCGGGACATTCTGCGGGACACCCTGCGCGGCTTGGAGGGGAACCCCATCCCCTTCTACGCCTACCACCGCCCGGTGATCATCAAGCGCGGGGTCGAGCGGGACAAGGCCCTCCTGGTGGCCCAGCAGACGCTCCTCCTGCCCGGCGTGGCGGTCGAGGTGGAATCGGCGCGAGACTACCCCTACGGCCCGCTCCTCTCCCAGGTGCTCGGCTACATGCTCCCCATCCCCGGCGACCGGGCGGCGGAGTACGAGGCGCGGGGGTACGACCCCAACACCGACCGCGTCGGCGTGGCCGGCATCGAGGCCACTTACGAGGACTATCTGCGCGGGAAGAACGGCCTCCAGGTCGTGGAGAAGGACGTTCTAGGCCGCGTGGTGCGCGTGGTCGAAGAGCGGGCCGCTCCCGTCCCCGGCGACAACGTCTACCTGACGATTGACAAGGACCTGCAGCAGTTCGCCACGGAAGCGTTGCAGGCCGGGATGGAGAAGCCGCAGGTGAACTCGCCGCGCGGTGTCGTCATCGTGATGAACCCGCAGACGGGGGAGATTCTGGCTATGGTCAGCCTGCCGACCTACGATGACAACCTGTTCACCCACGGCCTCTCCGCGCTGGAGTGGGACAAACTGGCGAACAATCCCCATCGCCCGCTGCTCAATCACGCCATCTCCGACCGGCTGCCGCCGGGGTCGGTCTTCAAGGTGATCGTGGCCGCCGGTGCGCTCCAAGAGGGAGTGCTGACCCCCTATACCCACATCTCCTGCCCCGGCAAGATCGTCGTCCCGAACAAGTATTACCCCAACGACCCCGGCCGGGCGCAACCGTTCTACTGCTGGTTCCGCGCCGGGCACGGCTCGCTGGACGTGGTGGGGGCCATCGCCCACTCCTGCGACGTGTTCTTCTACGAGACCGGCGGCGGGTTCGAGGAGACCCACTTCGAGGGGCTGGGGGTGAGCCGCATCGCCCACTACGCCCACCTCTTCGGCCTGGGCTCGCCGACGGGGGTCGAACTGCCCGCCGAGGTCGGGGGGCTGGTGCCCACCTCCGATTGGAAGCGGCTCACCTACGGCGAGAGTTGGTCCACCGGCGACACCTACAACTTCGCCATCGGACAGGGGTTCCTCACGGTGACGCCGCTCCAAATGCTCAACGCTGTCAACGCCATCGCCAACGGGGGGACGCTCTACCGCCCGCAGATCGTCCACCACGTCACCACGGCGGACGGGGAGTTGGTCCGCCCCTTCGAGCCGATCATCAGCCGGACGCTGCCCATCAGCGCGGAGCACCTCTCGCTGGTGCAGCAGGGGATGAAGGCGGTGGTGGACTACGGCACGGCCTCCAAAGTGGTGGAGTGGGAGCCGGAGATGCAGGCCGCCGGCAAGACGGGCACGGCTCAGTTCTGCGATGACATTATGTGCGGCGTCGGCAAGGAGCAGCCGGAACACGCCTGGTTCGCCGCCTACGCCCCGGCGGACGCGCCGGAGATCTCCGTCATCGTTTTCGTCTACAACGGCGGGGAGGGGTCGCTGGTGGCGGCTCCAATCGCTCACGCGATTCTGGCCCACTATTTCGGCCTGGACCAGCCGCCGCAGGAGGACGAGGGGGCCGGTGGAGGGTAGGCGGACGGTGACGGCACGTTCATTG
>JALWUZ010000690.1 GCA_027079895.1 Anaerolineae bacterium | reverse complement strand
AAGTGTCCCCTGGAACTGGCAGGCTACGAGGTGCGGAAGTTGCCAATGGCCCAACTTTTCCGAGGACTGGCCCTCCAGTGGCCGGCCTCAGCCTTCCAGGAGATTGTCCCCAATGTGTGACGCTCGCGCGTGAATTCCTTTTTCTTTCCCGCAATTGCGGTATAATGTGCGCCGAGGTGACTGCTATGCCGACCATCTTTCCGTTCACTGCCATCGTCGGCCAGGAGCGTATGAAACGCGCCCTGATCCTCAACGCCATCTACCCGCAGATCGGCGGAGTGCTCATTCGGGGGGAACGGGGCACGGCCAAATCCACCGCCGCCCGCGCCCTGGCCGCCCTCCTGCCGGAGATCGAGGTGGTTGCCGATTGCCGTTTCAGTTGCGACCCAGAGCGCCCGTCCACCTGGTGTACAGAGTGCATCGAGCGGGCTCAAAGGGGAGAGGGGTTGCCGCGTGCCCGACGGCGCACTCGGTTCGTGGATCTGCCCGTCAGCGCGACCGAGGACCGGGTCGTCGGGACGCTGGACATCGAACGGGCCATTCAGAAAGGGGAACGCCGGTTCGAGCCCGGTGTACTCGCGGCTGCTAACAGGGGCGTCCTCTACGTGGACGAGGTCAATCTGCTGGACGACCACGTGGTGGACATCCTCCTCGACGCAGCAGCGATGGGGGTCAACATCGTCGAGCGGGAGGGGATTTCCTTCAGCCATCCGGCCCGTTTCATCCTCGTCGGCACGATGAACCCGGAGGAAGGGGATCTGCGCCCGCAGTTGCTCGACCGGTTTGCCCTTTGCGTAGACATCCGCTCCATCCGCAACCCAGAGGCACGGATGGCTATCATGGAGCGCAACCTGGCTTTCGAGGCCGACCCTGAGGGATTCCGCGCCGAATGGGAACGCAGAGAACAGGCTCTCTCGGCGGAGATCGAGCGAGCCCGCAAGTTGCTTCCCCAGGTGCGGTACACTCCGTCGGACTTGGGCACCATCGCCACGCTGATGAGCGAGTTAGGTGTTGACGGGCACCGGGCCGACCTGGTGGTACTCAAAGCTGCCCGCGCCCACGCCGCCTACGAGGGGCGTACCCACCTGACCGACCGCGACATCCTGTTGGCCGCCGAACTGGCCCTTCCGCACCGGCTTAAGCGACATCCGTTGCAGGAGGCAGAGGTGACGCCGGAGGATCTCGCGGCCCGGTTGGCCGAGGCCCGCGTCCGCCACCCCGCCGAACCTGACATCGTGGACGAATCCCCGTCGGAAGACGAGGAGGCGGAGAGTAAAAAAAAACGGTAGCCGAGGAGATTGGCGGCGAGGACTCTATCCCCACCCGTAGGCCCGCAACGGAGCCGTCGTTGCAGACCATCCCGCAGTGGCCATCGGAGGGACAGTGGTGGGAAGGCGGCGTGGAAGTCGGCGTCGGAGAGCCATTCGCGCCCCGCCGTCTCGACACTCCCCTCGACCGCCTGACTCGCTCCGGCCCCGGCCGGCGGAGTCGCACCCATACCGACTTGCGGCGCGGGCGGTACGTTCGGGCTCGTCCCTCGCCGGGCGACCCCAGCGACTTGGCCTTTGACGCCACCCTGCGGGCCGCCGCGCCTTATCAGAAGGAGCGGAAGCAAGGGGACGGAGACCGGCCGGCTGTGGTGCTCCGTCCCGACGATTATCGGCGCAAGGTGCGGGTACGCCGAGCGGCTAACCTGGTACTCTTCGTCGTGGATGCCTCCTGGTCAATGGCCGTCGCCGAGCGGATGCAGGCGACCAAAGGGGCGGTGCTCTCGCTGCTGATAGACGCCTACCAACAGCGCGACCGCGTGGGACTGATTGTGTTCCAGAAAGACCGCGCCCGGCTGGTGCTCCCTCCGACCAACAGCGTCGCCCTGGCGCGGCGGGCGTTGAGCGACATTCCCGTTGGCGGCAAGACCCCCCTCTCCGCCGGGCTCCAGATGGCCTACGAAGTCATCACCCGTGAGTTGCGTCAGCACCCGGACCTGGTGCCGCTGATGGTACTGCTCACCGACGGGGCGGGGAACGTTTCGTTGGGGGATTCGCCGCCGCAGGAAGAGGCGTATCGAATCGCGGAGCAGTTCCCGCAAGCGCACATCCGCTCGGTGGTCATCAACATGGAGCACGCCGACTTCGACCAGGGGCTGGCCCAGGCTCTGGCCGACCACCTTCAGGCTCCGTGCTACACGCTGGAGGAACTGCGGGCCGAGACGCTGTTGCAGACCGTCTGGAGCGAGTTGGATGAGCGTTGAGCAGACGCTGCGGGAGGAGATCGTGCGGGTCGTCGGAGAGTTGTATCGGGCCGGACTCATCACCGGCACCGGCGGCAACGTCAGCGTCCGGCTCGGCGACGACGAAGCGCTCATCACCCCCAGCGGTGTTTTCAAGGGGGATTTACGTCCGGAGGACCTGGTGCGCCTGGGGTTGGACGGGGAACCGTCCGCTTTGGGAAAGCAGCGGCCATCAATCGAGCGATTTATGCACTGTGCGGTATACAGGGCCCGCCCCGACGTGAGAGCCGTCGTCCACACCCATCCACCGCAGGCGACGGTGTTGATGCTCGCCGGGCTGCCGTTGCTACCGGTCTCCACCGAGGCGGCCCTGCTGGGCGAGGTGCCCCGCGTGCCCTACTTCATCCCCGGCACACGCGACTTGGCCCAGGCGGTGGCGAACGCCCTGGGGGATGGGCCGGCAGTGCTGATGCAAAATCACGGCCTGCTGGTCGCCGCCGAGAGCCTGCGCCGGGCAGTTGACCTGACGGAGATTATCGAGCGCACGGCGGCGTCGGTAGTGGGGTGCTACGCCCTGGGACGCAGGCCGCAGGTCATTCCGGCGAAAGTGGTGCGAGAGTTGCGCCGGTCGGGGGCGCGAGGATAAAAGGAGGCGAGCGATGCGCAAGTTCTGGTCTTACGGTCCACCGGATACCGAGTCACATTACTACGCCCCACGTGACAATCTCATCGAGCGGGCAGTTACCCAGTTAGTGGGCGAGAATCCCACTAAAGGCGGCCACTACATCACCGTATGGGCCCCACGCCAGGCCGGCAAGACCTGGGTGATGCAACAAGTGTTCTGGAAGATTGGAAGACAGTACCCCCAGTTCGACGTGGTGGCCTTCCCCGTGCAACTGCTCAGAAACACCCCCGACCCACTTCACGCCCTGCGGGTCATCGCCAGAGAGTTGGCCCTGAAACTCGACCTATCCCTACCACAAGTGAACACCGGTGACGACTTCGCCGCTCTGTTCTCCCAGAACGTGCTCTCCAAACCCTTGATACTCATCCTCGACGAATTCGACGCCCTGCCGGAGGAGGCCATCAGTACGCTGGCAGCCGTGTTCCGAAACATCTACGTCTCCCGTATGCTCCAGAGCGTCCCGACCGAAGAGAAAGACTACCTCCTCCACGGCCTGGCCCTGATTGGAGTGCGGGCGGTGCTGGGAATCGAGAACCAGAGCGGCTCCCCGTTCAACGTGCAGCGGAGCGTCCGCATCCCCAATCTGACCCCGGACGAGGTGCGCTATATGTACCACTGGTACGAACGGGAAAGCGGCCAACCGGTCGCCCCAGAAGTGATCGAGCGGGTCTACTACGAGACGCGCGGTCAGCCCGGCCTGGTC
>JALWUZ010000689.1 GCA_027079895.1 Anaerolineae bacterium | reverse complement strand
ATAACGGTCGTGGCGGCCTCGATGGTGGTGACGAAGCGCAACGTGTTCCACGCGGCCCTCTTCATGGTGCTCTCCTTCTTCGGCGTGGCCGGGCTGTACGTGTTGTTGGAGGCTCCGTTCCTGGCGGCGGTGCAACTGTTCATCTACGTGGGGGGCATATCCGTCCTGATCGTCTTCGCCATTATGCTCACCCGCGACCTGGCCAATCCGAACGTGTCGGCGGCCAACAGTCAGTGGGCGGCGGCCCTGGTCGTCGCGGTGGGGCTGGCCGTCGTGCTGATTGTGACGGCGCAGGGGTACGATTGGGTCTCGTCCCCGCCGGGAGCGGTGCCGCCGCACACCATTACCATTTTAGGAGCCACGCTGGTTGACCCGCTGGGGCTGATGCTGCCCTTCGAGGTGGCCTCGGTCCTGCTCCTGGTCGCCCTCATCGGGGCGGTGACATTGGCAAGGGAGAAGTAACGATGATTCCTCTCTCGTGGTATCTCACCCTGGCGGCCGTGCTGTTCTGCATTGGGCTGTACGGCGTCCTGGCACGCCGCAACGGGATTGCGATTCTGATGGGCGTCGAACTGATGCTCAACGCGGTCAACATCAACCTGGTCGCCTTCTGGCGGTATTTGGAGCCGGGGGGAGCCACCGGGCAGGCGTTCGCCCTGTTCGTCTACGCCGTCGCAGCCGCCGAGGCGGCGGTGGGGCTGGCTCTGGTCATCGCTATCTGGCGTGCCCGGCGCACGGTCATTCTGGAAGACGTGGATCTCCTGAAAGGCTAACACCGAGGTGCCTATGTTCAACCTGCTCAATCTCGCCTGGCTGATTCCGCTGTTTCCTTTTCTCGCTTTCGTCGCCGTTCCCCTGTTCACCAACCGCAACCGGAAACTGAGCCACTCGCTGGTCATCGGGGCGATCGCGATCGCCTTCGTCCTTTCGCAGATTGTCTTCTGGCGGGCGGTGACGCTCCCGGAGGGGTCACTGCCCTTCCAGTCCCAGACCATCCGTTGGCTCTCCGCCGGGTCGGAAGTGTTCCGCCTCGGCGTTTATGTTGACCCGGCGACGGCGGTGATGTTGTTCATGGTGCCGCTGGTCTGCATGATGATTTTCATCTACAGCGTCGGCTACATGAACTTCGGCACCGACGAGGTTGACCCCCGCTACAGCCGCTTCTTCGCCTACCTCTCCCTGTTCGCCACCGGGATGTTGGGGATGATCGTCTTCGACAACCTGCTGGCCTTCTTCATTTTCTGGGAGATTATGGGGACGTGCTCCTACCTGCTCATCGGTTTCTGGTACGAGAAGACTTACCCGGACCCCAACAAGATCACTCCGAAGGAGGCCGGGCTCAAGGCGTTCATCGTCACGAAGATCGGCGACCTGTTCTTTATGTTGGGGCTGGCGGTGCTCTACGCGGTGGTCGGCTCTCTCGCTTACAAGGATATTTTCAGCCCGGAGACGCTCTCCCGCCTGGCCGAGATGAAGTTGATGGGGACGCAGGTGTCCATTGCGACGGTCGTCGCCCTCCTGCTCTTCGGCGGGACGGTCGGCAAGAGCGCACAGTTCCCGCTCCACGTCTGGCTGCCGGACGCGATGGAGGGCCCGACGCCGGTCTCCGCCCTCATCCACGCGGCGACGATGGTCTCGGCCGGGGTTTTCCTCGTGGTGCGGGCCTTCCCCATCTTCTCCGTCGCCGACCCGTCCACGCTGGCCGTCGGCGGCATTCCGTTCGTGGCTTTCATCGGCGCGTTGACCGCCTTCGGCTCCTCGATCATCGCCGTCGCCCAGGACGACATCAAGGGGGTGCTGGCCTTCTCCACCATCAGCCAGTTGGGGTATATGATTGCCGCGCTGGGCATCGGGGCGTTCGTCGCCGGGGTGTTCCACCTGATTACCCACGCTTTTTTCAAGGCCCTCCTGTTCCTCAGTTCCGGCTCGGTGATTCACGGGATGGAGCACGGCCATCATCACGCCCATCACGAGCACGATGCGGAGGAACACGCGGAGGACGCCGCGCACTGGTTCAATCCCAACGATATGATGGGGATGGGCGGGCTGGCGAGACGTATGCCGCGCACCTTCGTGGCCTTCCTCATCGGCGGGCTGGCCCTCTCCGGCTTTCCGTTGCTGACGGCCGGGTTCTGGTCGAAGGACGAGATTCTGGCGCAGGCCTGGACGGGCAATCAGGTCGTCTTCTGGACGCTGGCGATCGCCGCCGGCCTGACCGCTTTCTACACCGCGCGGCAACTCTGCCTGACTTTCTCCGGAGAGCCGCGTACTGAGGCCGCCCGGCATGCCCCGGAGAGCGTCCCCTCGATGACGGTGCCGCTGATGATTCTCTCCGCCTTCGCCATCACGCTGGGGTGGGCCGGTATCCCGGAGGACATGCCGGGGCTGGGCGGCTTGATCCCCAACTGGTTCCATCACTTCGTCGGCTCGATGGTGGCCGAGAACGGGGAGCACGCCGTCCGGGTCGCCGGGCACCTCGCCGAGGCCGCGCACGGCTTCGACTGGATGCCGATGTTCCTTGGTTCCCTCTTCGGCCTGGGAGGGCTGCTCCTCGGCTGGCTGGTTTACGGCTGGAAGCCGCTGCGGGCCGGTGAGCCGGACCGCGTCGAGGCGGCGATGAGCAAGGTCGGCCTGGGGTGGCTGCACCGGGCTATGCGCCACCGCTTCTACTTCGACGAACTCTACCGTGCCATCTTCGTGCGCCCCGCCATCTGGTTCTCCGAGGCGTTCTCCGATTTCGACCACTACGTGGTGGACGGCCTGGTCAATCTGGCGGGCAACATCGGGCGGTGGCTGTCCGAGCGGTGGAGCGAGTTCGACGCCGTCATCGTGGACGGGATTGTCAACGGCGTCGGGGTGGTGGTGCAGGCCCTGGGGGGCTTCATCCGCCCCATCCAGAACGGCAAGGTGCAGAGTTATCTGTGGGTGGCTTCGCTGACGGTGCTGGTGCTGGTCGTGGCTTTCTTCATCCTGCAAATCTAAACAGGGGAGCGTACTACTATGGACTTTCCAATCCTGAGCCTCATACTCTTCGCCCCGCTGGCGGGGGCAGTGCTGATTTTGACGGTTCCGCGCGAAGACGTGAAGACCATCCGGCGGGTGGGGACCGCGTTCGCCCTCTTTACGCTCATCCTCGCCATCTTCATCTGGGCCGGAGTGGTGCGCAAGGGGGCGGGTACGATGCAGTACGTCGAGCGGGCGCAGTGGATCCCCGCCTTCAACATCTGGTACTCGCTGGGTGTGGACGGCCTGAGCGCTCCGTTGGTCTTCCTCACCGCCTTGCTGACGACCCTCTCGCTGTTCTACTCCTCCTACACGATCGAAAAGCGGGTCAAGGAGTACTACTTCCTCTTCCTGGTGCTGGAAGCGAGCATGTTCGGCGTCTTCCTCTCCCTGGATATGGTGCTCTTCTACGTCTTCTGGGAGGTGGAGTTGGTGCCGATGTTCCTGCTCATCGGGGTGTGGGGCGGCAAGAATCGGAAGTACGCCGCGCTCAAGTTCTTCCTCTACACGATGGCCGGCAGCGTCGCTATGCTCCTGGCGATCATCGGCGTCTACTTCCAGACCGGGACTTTCGACATCCTGGAAGCGATCGCCAAGCAGCCTTTCGCCGGGACCGTCTGGGCGACGGCGGCGTTCTGGGCCTTCTTCATCGCCTTCGCCATCAAGGTACCCTCTTTCCCGTTCCACACCTGGTTGCCGGACGCCCACACCGAGGCTCCGACCTCCGGTAGCGTCATCCTGGCCGGTATCCTGCTCAAGTTGGGGGCCTACGGGCTGATTCGCATCGTCATGCCGATGTTCCCGGAGCAGTTCCGCCATTTCGTGGTGGATGTCCCCCTGATTCCGATTATGGCGATTATGAGCATCGTCTACGGGGCGATGGTCTGCATGGCGCAGTGGGACCTCAAGCGGCTGATTGCCTACTCCTCGGTCGCCCACATGGGGTACGTCACGCTGGGGCTGGCGGCGGCGATGGCGGGGCTCGGCACTCTGGGCGACAAACTGAACTTCAACGCGGCGGCGTCGGCCATCAACGGGGCTGCCTTCCAGATGTTCGCCCACGGCATCATCACCGGCGGCCTCTTTTTCCTCGTCGGCGTCATCTACGAACGGGCCCACACCCGCGAGTTGAAGGTCTTCGGCGGGTTGAGCAGTCAAGTCCCCTACTACTACGGCATCATGATGGTGACGGGCTTCGCTTCCCTGGGCCTGCCGGGGCTGGCCGGGTTCTGGAGCGAGTTTTTCGTCTTCCGGGGGACGGTGAATTTCATCCCCGTCGCCGCTTTCATCGGCGTGCTGGGGGTCGTCTTCACCGCCGCCTACATTCTGTGGAAAATCGTCCAGTACGTCTTCCTGGGCACTCTCGACAAGGAACGCTGGGGCCATCTGCCCGATATGACTTGGTGGGAGAAGGTGACGATGTGGCCGTTGGTGTTGACGATGGTCTTCCTCGGCCTGTATCCCGCCCCGCTGCTGGATACTTTCAACGCGGCGACGACCACGCTGTTGAACGCGCTCAAGTAGGTGTGAGAGGGAGGACGAACGTTGAACTTCGGAGAACCTGCTTCACTGGGACAGGCATTGGGGCTTCTCGCGCCTGAATTGGTACTTTTCGTGACGGGGCTGTTCATCCTCGGCGCGGACGCGGTGCTCAGGGACCGGGAGGACAAGTCCTGGATTCCCTGGGCCGCGCTGATTGGACTGGCCGTCGCCCTGGTCGCCGCGTTGGTGCTGTGGGGGAATCAGGGCCGCGTCCTGGCCGTCCTCGCGCTGGATTACTTCGCCCTGGCGGTCAAGATGGTCGTGCTGCTGGCGATGATGTTGGTCGTCCTCGCCTCCGACGCTTACATGCAGGCTCACACCCGGCACCTGGGGGAGTTCTACGCTATGCTCCTCTTCGTCGCGATGGCGATCTGCCTGCTGGGGATGGCGACCAATCTGGTGATGATCTTCCTGGCGTTCGATTTCGTCAGTATCACTTCCTACATCCTCACCGGCTACCTGCGGGACGATGAGCGTTCGACCGAAGCGGCCATCAAGTATTTCCTCTACGGGGCGGCGGTCTCGGCGATGATGCTCTACGGGATGTCCTGGTTCTACGGGCTGACCGGTTCCGTTGACCTGAAGGAGATCGGGGTGTTGCTGACCGGCGCGGGGCTGGCCGGGATGGAGGCCACGCTGAGACCGGTCGCGCTGATCGCCCTGGTGAT
Organism: Anaerolineae bacterium; assembly: GCA_027079895.1. Taxonomy (GTDB): domain Bacteria; phylum Chloroflexota; class Anaerolineae; order B4-G1; family B4-G1; genus JALWUZ01. The sequence goes on along the minus strand of JALWUZ010000689.1, from coordinate 6,651 downwards.
GATGGCCGCCGGGTTCGCCTTCAAAATCGGGGCGGCCCCGTTCCACCAGTGGGCCCCGGACGCCTACGAGGGTGCGCCGACGCCGGTCACGGCTTTCCTCTCCGTCGGGCCGAAGATCGGCGGGTTCGCCGTCATCCTGCGCGTCCTGCTGACCGCGCTCCCCCCGTCGGGGTTGGTGCTGCTGGGGATGGACTGGCGGGCCCTGTTGATGGCGATCTCCGCCCTCACGATGCTCGTCGGCAACCTGGTGGCCCTGTGGCAGACCAACATCAAGCGCATGCTGGCCTATTCGAGCATCGCCCACGCTGGCTACATGCTCATTGGCGTCGTGGCGGCCTCGCCGCAGGGGACGATGGCGGTGCTGCTCTACCTGGCCGCCTACGCGCTGACCAATCTGGGGGCCTTCGCCGCCGTCATCGCCTTCTCCAACCGCATCGGCTCCGACGAGATCGAGGATTACGCCGGGCTGAGCACCCGTGCGCCGGGGCTCGCTATGGGGCTGCTCATCTGCCTCCTCTCGCTGGGCGGCATCCCCCCGACGGCGGGTTTCGTCGGCAAACTGTGGCTCTTCGCGGCGGCGATCAAGGCCGGGCTGCTCTGGCTGGCCGCCGTCGGCGTCGTCAACAGCGTCATCTCCCTGGCCTACTACTGGAAGGTCATCCGGGCGATGTATCTCACCCCGGCACAGGCCGAGGAGCGGGTCGGCCTCTCGCCGGCCCTGGCCGTTGGGCTGACCGTCGCGGTGGTCGGCGTGTTCGTCATCGGGATGGCGCCGGCGCCTTTCGTGACCTGGTTCCAGACGGCGGCCCAGGCGTTGTTCGCCGGATAGTCCGTCGCCGTACCTGTTGCCCCGGTGAAAAATTATGGAAGGCGGGCTGATGACGCCCGCTTCCCCCTCAAACTGCTCCCCCTGCGTGAGATGTTGTGTCCGAGGGAGCAGTGCGGTTTCCGTTTGTCACATTTGAATCTTTCAGGTATAATCCCTGCCTGTTGGGGAAAGAGATGCCAAAGCGCGAGGGCGCGGAGAGTACGTACAAAGGTCTGAAGTGGCGGACGGTCACGATCATCGCCGAGGGAGTGGCCCAAATCGGCTTCGTGATCGTGATGATCGTCCTGACGGCCCTGGCTCTGGGGCTGTGGCTCGATAGCCGTTTCGGCACCCGTCCCTGGCTCACACTGGGTTTGGTGCTGGCGAGCATACCGGCCAGCCTGCTGGTTCTGGTGCGCGTGGCTATGTCGGTCGCTATGCGGGCTGCCAACTCAGAGCGTCTCAAGAGGGATAATTCCGAGGAGAAAGGCGGAGGCGAAGGCGACGGATGAAGGAAAAACTGGGGCCTGTCTTGATCGTCCTAATCACCATCGGTTTGTGCGCCTTTGCTTGCATAGTCAGGCCGATGGGGGGGATGGTGGGGGAGCAGGTCGCCGCCCACCCGACCGGAGTCCTGGCGGCGCTCAACTCCATATTCGGCGTCTTGGTGGTGGATTTGGTCTTGGTCGCCGGGGCCGTCGTGGCGACCCGTAACATCCGGCAGGGATGGGAAAAGGCGTTGCTGCCGACGGATGGGCAGAATCTGGCCGAGTCGCTCTACGAATTGCCGGCCAAGTTCCTGCGCAAGGTGTTCGGCGGCCGGACGGAGGTATTGCTGCCCCTGTTCCTCACCGCCTTTCTGTTCGCCATCGTCGCCACCTGGATCGAGTTCCTCCCCGGCTTCGACACCATCGGAGTGGCCGCGCGTGTCGAGGGGGAGGCGGTCGCCGGGGTGCGACGGGTGGCCTCGTTCCTGTTCATCTCGAAGGAGGCGACCGGATACCGTCTGATTCCCTTCCTGAGCGCGGCCCTCACCAACTTCAACATTCCGTTGGCGTTAGTGCTCGTGTTGGTGTCTGTGATCTCATTCTACGGGGTTCGAGATATGGGGCAAAAACTGCGGCACGATCCGAGGATGAAAAAGTTCGTCAAAATCGGCCTGATTGCGGTGGTCATCCTGGCCTTCATCGGCGTCACCACCGCGTTGGTCAAGGTGGTGCGGCCTCACATCCAGATGCGGGCGGAGGAATTCCAACTGGGGTCGCTCTTCGTGCCCAGTTCCGCGCTGGGCGTCCTGCTCGCCGACCTGGTCCTCATCGTCGGGGCGGCGGTGGCCACGCGGCGCATTCGGGCCGGCCAGGAGGAGGCGGTGATACCGTCCGGCTTGCAGAATTTCGTCGAGGTGCTCTACGAGAGCGTCGCCGGTCTCCTGGAGAGCGTCTTGGGCGAGAAGAAGGCCGCGAAGATGATCCCGCTGCTCCTTACCTTCTTCTTCTTCATCCTGACCGCCAACTGGGTCGAGTTGCTGCCGGGATTCGACACCATCGGCCTCATCGAAGCGGGGGCGCACGGGGGGCACCATGCGACGTGGATTGGGCCCATCGCGCTGTTGACGAGCCAGGAGGGGGAGTATTCTCTCATTCCGCTCCTGCGCGGCGGCAACACCGATTTGAACATCCCGCTGGCGTTGGCGATTGTCTCGGTCTTCATGACCCAGGTCTACGGCGTGCAGGAGGTGGGCTGGAAGTACTTCCTGCGTTTCTTCAACCCGCGCTCGTTCAAGAAGGGGTTCCGAGGAATCATTGACATCTTCGTCGGCCTGCTGGAAGGGCTGAGCGAGTTCACCAAAATCATCTCTTTCGCCTTCCGGTTGTTCGGCAACCTCTTCGCCGGGATGGTGCTGCTGACGGTCATCACCTCCTTGGTGCCGTTCCTGGCTCCGATTGTGTTCTACTTCCTGGAGTTGTTCGTCGGGGCCGTGCAGGCGTTGGTCTTTATGATGCTGACCGCTTCCTTCATCGTCGTGGCGACGGCCGGACACGGCGGCGAGGAGCACGAGTAGGGTGCGAAAGCAGAGGTTCGCTCTGCCATAATCAAAACTATTGCGGAGGGGAAATTCAATGGAAAAAGAGGCAATGAAGTACCTGGCTGCGGCTTTGGCAATTGCTTTGGGCTCGCTGGGGCCTGGCCTCGGCATCGGCTTCATCGGGCGGGCAGGCGCGGAGGCCACCGGTCGTAACCCGGAGGCGGCGACCTCCATCCTGACCAATATGATCCTGGCAATCGCTTTTGCAGAGGCTGTCGCCATCTACGCGCTGGTCGTGGCGCTCATCCTGCTCTTCGTGGCGTAAGGAGGCCAGAGATGGAAGGTTTGGGGATCAATCCCTGGCTTCTGCTGGCGCAGATTGTCAACTTCGTAGTCCTGGTGGCGATTCTGCGGGCGGTGGCCTACAAGCCCATCCAGAAGATGCTTGCGGAGCGTCAGGAGCGGATTCGCAAGGCTCTGGAGGAGGCCGAGGCCGCGAAGAAGGCCCAGGCCGAAATCGAGAGGCAAAAGGCGGAGGTGCTGACCGAGGCGCGGCAGGAAGCCGGCAAGATCATCGCCGAGGCGCGGGAGCAGGCGAAGGAACTGAAGTCCCAGGCACTCCAGGAGGCGGAGCAGAAGGCCAAGCAGATTTTGGACAAGGCCCATCAGGATGCCTTGCAGGAACGCGACCGCATTCTGAGCGAGATGAAGGGACAGATTGCTTCGCTGGCGATTGCGGCGGCGCAGAAGATCATCGGCGAGGCCCTGGACGAGCAGCGGCAGCAGGCGTTGGTCGAGTCCTTCTTCAGCGGCATCGAGGATGGCCGGGTCGCCGTGTTGCCGGAGGGCGAGGTCGGGCCGGCCGGGGTGCCCGTGACCGTCACCAGCGCGTTGCCGTTGAGCGAGGAGCAGCAGGAGGTCATCCGGCGCGACCTGATGGCCCGTCTCGGCGGCGAGAGCGAGATCCGCTTCCAGGTTGACCCGCAGATACTCGGCGGCCTGGTGGTGCGCGTCGGCGACCGGGTGGTGGACGGGAGCGTCGTCGGGCAACTGGAACGGCTGCATCAGTCGCTGGCGTAAGCGGCCCCGGTTTTCGTAGAGACACGGATGGCGGGACGGCGGATTTGCTCCGCGCGTCCTGCGATCCGTGTTTGCTTATCGGGTAAGGCCGGTCGGAGGTGGCACTTATGCGACTCGATGCTCTGCTATCCGCCCTCCCCGCCGTGTTGGAGCAACATGGCCCCACCGACATCGCGGTCAACCGCCTGACGGTGGACTCGCGCCACGTTTCCCCCGGCGACCTGTTCATCGCCATCCCCGGCGTCAACGTGGACGGCCATCGTTTCATCGCCAACGCGGTGGCCGCCGGCGCGGTAGCCGTGGTCGGCGAGCGTGAACGGCGGGCGATCGTGCCCGCGCCGGTCGGTCTCCGCACCTACATCCGCGTCCCCGACGCGCGGGAGGCTTGGGCCTGGCTCTGCGCCGCCGAGCGCGATTTCCCCTCCCGCAAGATGACTCTCATCGGCGTCACCGGCACCGACGGCAAGACGACCACCGTCAACCTGACTTACTCCATCCTGCGGGCGGCCGGGCTCGCCGCCGGGATGGTGAGCACCGTCGCCGCCCGCATCGGCGACACCGCCAGTGACACCGGTCTCCACACCACCACCCCCGACCCGCCCGATGTGCAGCGGTATCTGGCCCGGATGGTGGCCGCCGGAACGACCCACGCCGTGCTGGAGGTCACGTCCCACGGGCTGGCGCAGCACCGCGTCACCGGCTGCGATTTCGACATCGCCGTTGTGACCAACGTCACGCCGGAGCATCTGGATTATCACGGCACTTTCGAGGCCTATCTGCGGGCCAAGAGCCTCCTTTTCCAAAACCTGAGCCGTTCGTTCCGCAAACCGGGGACGCCGAAGGTGGCCGTCGTCAACTGGGACGATGAGCCATCCCGCCGGATGAGCGCGTTCCCCGCCGACCGGCTGCTCGTCTACACCACCCGTCCCGCCGTCGCCGACCGGTCGCCCAGCGCGGAGGTGATCTCCGCCCGTGACCTGCGCCTCGCCCCCGACGGGCTCATCCTGACGCTCCATACCCCGGCGGGGCGGATACCGGTCGCCAGTCCGTTGACGGGGGAGTACAACGTCTCCAACATCCTGGCGGCGGCGGCGGTGGGGGTCGCCCTGAACTTGCCGCCGGAGGCCATCGCCGAGGGGGTCGCCGCGTTGTCCGGCGTCCCCGGCCGGATGGAGCGGATCGAGGAGGGGCAGGATTTCCGGGCGATTGTGGACTTCGCCCATACCCCCAACGCTCTCCGTCGGGCGTTGATGGCCGCCCGCCGCCTGGCCGACGCCAGCGGGCGGGTGCTGGTTGTCTTCGGGGCCGCCGGGCTGCGCGACCACTCGAAGCGGCCGGCGATGGGGCGGATAGCCGGGCGGTTGGCGGATGTGGTAGTCGTCACCGCCGAGGACCCCCGCACCGAGAACCTCGACGAGATTATGGCTGCCATCGGGTCGGCGGCGGAGGCGGAGGGGAAACGGGTCGGAGAGGATCTCTGGCTCGTCGCCGACCGGGGGAAAGCCATCCTCACCGCGTGTCAGATGGCCCGCGCCGGCGACGTGGTCATCGCTTGCGGCAAGGGGCACGAGCAATCCATGTGCTTCGGCACCGTCGAGTACCCCTGGGACGACCGAGAGGCGATGCGCCGGGCCCTGCACGGCGGGACGCTGGACACACTGCCGACGGCTGGCGAAGACAAAGGGTAGCCGGGGTGTGCCTGGCTACCCTTCGACTTGTCCGGCGTCACCGCTGACGTTGCTCCCCGCTCACACCTCCTCCCACACCAAACGGTCGAAGCCCAGAGCGACGACGGCGTAGGTGTGTAGCCGCAGAACGTCGCCGTACTTGGTCTCTAGCAGCGGGCGGTACTTCCCCAATTGCGCCCGCGCTTGGGCCAGTTTCTCCTCCACTTGCTGGAGAGAGTGCAACGTGTCGCGGCTCATCTTGCGCACTTCCTCCCCTGTCAGCCCCAACTCATCCAGAGACAGGTACTTGAACTCGATCAGGATGTCCAGCACCTCGAAGCGGCGCATATCGGGGCGGATGATCATCACCAAGTCGGCGTACCCGCGCCCGACCTCCGGCTCCGAGTCCATGATGTACAGGATGTCGTTGAACAGGAGGCTCAGGAACGCCGTCTTGACCGTCAACTCGTTCGCCCAACGGTAGTCCCGGTTGCTGAAGACCGGGAAGATGCGCTCCTCCACGAACTTGCACAGCGGCTCGATGTCCCCCTCGACGTACAGCGTCCGGGCCGCCTTGCGCCCCACCTCGTGAATACCCCGTTCCGGCAGCAACAGGTCGCGAATCTGCTCGGCGTATAACCCCCGTATCACCAAGTTCGGTATCCGCAGCACCAACTCTCCCGTGACCGCCTCCCCCTCCAGCGTCAGCACCCCCAGGTAGTAGAGCAACGAGGCGATCAGTGCGGTCTCCTCCCCCACCAGCAACATATCCTGCACGCCGAAGCGGTCCGATAGGCGGTCCACCAGCACCGGTTCGCTCTCGCTCAGGGCGTCGAGGATGAGTTGCCCGCCGTGAGGGAGACCCGCGGCGTAGCGCAACTTGTTCCGGTCCATCGCCAGGTTGGAGTCCAGCATATCGCGCGGGTACTTGCACTCGGTCTGGAAGCGGTCGAAGAAGTAGAGCACCAGCGTGGGGTTGTAGACCCGTTCCGCGTCCTGGTGGAAGCGGTAGCCGTTGTAGAAGGTATGCATCATCTGAAGGGCTTTACCGGCTTCATCAGGCGGGTAGC
>JALWUZ010000688.1 GCA_027079895.1 Anaerolineae bacterium | reverse complement strand
CGTCTATCCTGGTCTGGCCGTCGTGCAGGCTCTCGCTAGGGCGGAGGGGACGCCGCCGGAGGTGGTGTACGTCGGCGGGGCGGAGGGGGTGGAGGCGCGGTTGGCCCGCCGGGCCGGGCTGCGGTTCGTCGGGATTCCCGCCGGTGGGGTTCACGGGCTCGCTCTCCGCCAGGCGGCGCGGAACGGGTGGCGGCTGGCGCGGGGTTGGTGGGCGGCCTACCGCCTGGGTCGGCGGGAGCGTCCCGACGCGCTGTTTGCGACGGGCGGATACGCCAGTGTGCCGGTGGCGGTCGCCGCTTGGTCGCTGCGGGTGCCGATTTTGGTCTATCTGCCGGACGTGGAGCCGGGGCTGGCGGTGCGGTTCATCTCCCGCCTGGCGACGCGGGTAGCGGTGACGGTGGAGGAGTCGCAGCGGTACTTCCCGCCCCGCAAGGTGGTCGTGACCGGCTATCCGGTGCGGGCGGAGTTCTACGGCATAAAAAAAAGAGACGCACGGGCCGCGCTGGGCCTAAATCCCCAAGAGCCGGTGCTGCTGGTGATGGGAGGCAGCCGCGGGGCGCGGAGCATCAATCGAGCGGTGACGGCGGTCTTGGAGGAGGTGTTGGAGTTGACGCAGGTGGTCCACGTGAGCGGGGAGTTGGACTGGCCCTGGGTGGCGGAGCGACGGGCTGCGCTGCCGGAGCGGTGGCGGGGTCGGTACCATCCCTCTCCTTACCTGCACGACGAGATGGGGCATGCGCTGGCAGCCGCCGACCTGGCGGTCTGTCGGGCGGGGGCCTCGACGTTGGGGGAGTTGCCCTTTTTCGGGTTGCCGGCGGTGTTGGTGCCTTATCCGCACGCCTGGCGTTATCAGCGGGTCAACGCCCGGTGGCTGACGGAGCGCGGAGCGGCGGTGACGGTGGCGGACGACGCGCTGGCCGCCGATTTGCTGCCGACGGTGCGCCGTCTGCTGGGGGAGCGGGAGCGTCTGGCGGTGATGGCGGAGCGGATGAGGTCGCTGGCCCGCCCCGACGCCGGGGCGCGTTTGGCGAAAGAGTTGTACGAGATAAGGAGGAGCACATGGTACCGTTGAATGTCGTTCTGGGAATCTTCATCCTGTTCTTCGCTCTGGTGGGGGCCCTGCGCGGCTGGGCGAAGGAGGTGCTGGTCTTGTTCAGCGTCATCGTCGCCCTGGCTATGCGGCTCATTTTCAGCAAGTATGTCCCGTTCGTGCGGGATTTGCTCAATCAGCCGCCGCTCACGCAGTTTTACATCTACAGCGCGGTCCTAATCGGGATGGTCATCGCCGGATACGCCGGCCCGGCGATTTCGGCGACGTTGGCCGGGAAGACGCCCCGCGAGAAGTTGCAGGACATCCTGCTGGGCGGTGTCCTGGGGGCGATCAACGGGTATCTCATCGTGGGGACGCTCTGGTACTTCCTCGCGCAGGCCAATTACGGCGTGTGGGGGATTCAGCCGCCGCCGGCCGGTTCGGGCTCGGCGTTGCTGGCGGCCCGGTATCTGCCGCTGGTGTGGATTTCCGACCCGCTGCTGCTGACTATCTTCGTGCTCTCCGCCGTCTTCCTGGTGATCGTGTTGGTGTGAGCCGGATGTAATGGACGTGCGCGGTAAGCGGGTGCATCTCATCGGCATCGGCGGGGCGGGGATTTCCGCCGTCGCCCGCGTGCTGTTGGAGCGGGGGGCGGTCGTCTCCGGCTCCGACCTGCGCCGTTCGCCGGTGGCGGAACGGCTGCGGGAGGATGGGGTGCGCGTCTCCTTCGGCCATCGGGCGGAGAACGTGCGCGGGGCGGAGTTGGTGATCGTCTCGTCGGCGGTGCCGGAGTCGAACGTGGAGGTGCAGGCCGCCCGCGCTGCCGGTATCCCGGTGCTGAAGCGAGCCGCCGCGCTCGCCTGGCTGACGGAGGGCCGGCGGGTGATCGCGGTGGCGGGGACGAAGGGGAAGACGACGACGACGGCGATGTTGATCGCCATTCTGCGGGAGGCGGGATGGGAGCCGTCCTACATCGTCGGCGGGGTGCTGGCGGACGTGGGGACGAACGCTCACGCCGGGTCGGGCGATCTGTTCGTCGTCGAGGCGGACGAGTACGACCGCACTTTCCTCGCCCTGAAGCCGCAGGTGGCGGTGGTGATGAACATCCGCCACGATCACCCGGACTGTTACCCGACGTTCGATGATTTCCGCGCCGTGTTCGAGGAGTTCATCGCGCCGGTGCCGCCGGACGGGCTGGTGGTGGTCTCCTGGGACGACCCGGCGGCGCGGGAGTTGGGGGAGCGGCGACGGGCGGCCGGCGGCCGCGTGGCCTTCTTCGGCCTCCAGGAGGGGGCGGAGTGGCGGGCGGAGGATACGCGCCCCAATTTCGCCGGGGGGGTGGATTTCCTGGCGACGCACGACGGCGCGGTGGTCGGGCTGGTGCGGCTGCGGGTGCCGGGGGAGCATAACGCCTCGAACGCCGTGGCGACGCTGGCGGTGGCCGATTTTCTGGGGGTGCCGCTGCGGGTGGCCCGGCGGGCGTTGATCGAGTTTCGCGGGGTGGGACGCCGGTTCGAGGTCAAGGGAGAGGCGGCGGGGGTCGTGGTGGTGGACGATTACGCCCATCATCCGCTGGCGATTCGGGCGACGTTGCAGGCCGCCCGGCAGCGGTATCCCGAAAGTCGGGTGTGGGCGGTGTGGCAGCCGCACACGTACAGCCGCACGAAAGCGTTGTTGGAGGATTTCGCCCGTTCCTTCGACCTGGCGGAGCACGTGATTATCCTGCCGATTTACGCGGCCCGCGAGAGTGACACGCTGGGGGTCAGCAGCGCGGATGTGGCGGCGGCGATGAGTCACCCCGATGTGCGCTGTGCCCGATCGCTGGAAGAGGCGGTGGTCTGGCTGGGGACGGAGGTACAGCCAGGCGATGTGGTGTTGACGCTCGGCGCGGGGGATGAGGACAAGGTGGCCGCGTGGCTGCTGGACACGCTCCGGGAGGCGGAGGCTGGGGGGGCTGAGGCGTAAACGGGCCGGCGGGTTCGGCGGTGGTGTAGGGGAAACCCTTGCGGTTTCCCGATGCGGTTTCCCGACGGCGGGCCGGTGCAGGGCCGGGGCCGGTGCAATACCAGGGCTGGCGCAAGGCCAGCCCCTACCGGTGGGTTCGGCGGTGGTGTAGGGGAAACCCTTGCGGTTTCCCGATGCGGTTTCCCGACCGGCGGATTCGACGGCGGCGGGTTCGGCGGCATCTACCCAGGGAGGGGAGGAGGTATGGAACAGGAGCAGGAGAACGAACGAGGCTGGCTGAAGCGACGGCTGCGAGCGGTGCGCCGACGGAAGCGGGCGCGACGGGATTTCGAGTGCCAGGTGGTGGCGGCCAAGTTACGCCTGGTGAAGATCGAGAGGCAGCGTGGCAAGTCCTGAACGGGCCGCTTGGGAGGGTCTGGCGGCGGCGTTGGGGCCGTCCGTGCTCCGGGACGAGCCGCTGGCCCGCTACACGGCGATGCGAATCGGCGGGCCGGCCGACCTGCTCCTGGTCTGCGAGACGACGGCGGCGGTGGTGCGGGCGGTTCGCTTGGCGCGGCGGTACGGCGTCCCCTGGCGGGTGCTGGGGGGCGGGTGCAACGTCTTGGTGGCCGACGAGGGGCTGCGCGGCCTGGTGA
>JALWUZ010000687.1 GCA_027079895.1 Anaerolineae bacterium | reverse complement strand
GGGGGCAAAGAGCTGTCCCTGCTACTGTCTGCCAGCGACAGATAGTATGCCAGGGTTATCCCGATTTAGCAAGTGGAAGCGTCGCTAGCACCGCTTCCACTCACACTCTCATATTATACGAGGGGGTGGGAAATGCACTTGAAACGGACTGCGCATCTGTCTTTCGCCATCGGGCTGGGGCTGCTGTTGACGCTGGCCCTGTTCTGGCTGTCGGGGACACATCCTCCGGCGGCCTACGGCGCGACCGCCGACGTGGACGGCCAACCCGACGCCGGTTACGGCCCTGCCATCGCCGCCGACCCCTCCGGCGACCTGGCCTCCCCCGGCCCCGCCGACTGGAGCGGCACCCACTGGACCGACGTCATCAGCCTCTACGTCACCAACGACACCCGCAACCTCTACGTCTTCGTCCCCCTCCCGGCCTACTCCCACACCCAATCCAGCGGCTCCTTCGGCCTGGTGATCGCCGGGGGGACGTTCACCGCTCCCCTGACCGGCACGCTCCCCACCGACCCCTGGGGGAACGCCATCACCTTCGCCTACACCGGCACGCGGCTGGGCTCCGGCGGGCCGCTCATCACCTACCCCTACGTCCTCATCCCCGACGCCGTCGTCCGCGGGAACATCGTCGGCGTCGGCGGCGACGACAACGGCTGGGTGGAGTTGCGCCGTTGGAACGGGAGCGATTACTCGACCGGCGCCGGCAGCGACTGGGGCGGCATCGGCAACACCGGGCGGATGGCCTCCGACCGCATCGCTTTCGCCGACTACAGCGGCGTCGAGTTCTCCATCCCATTCTCCGACCTGGGCATCTCCTACACCGTCGGCCAGCCGCTCTATCTGCAATTCTTCGGCACGCAGACCGAGAACACCAAAGGGGCCTACGACACCGTTCCCGCCGACGACCAGTCCAACGGCTGGGACGACTCCACGACCGAGCGCATCCTGGCGACCTACGTCCTCACCGTCTCCCAGGACGTGGTGCTCACCGCCCCGCCGGAGGGGGCCTATTTCGCCGCCGCCACCATCACCGTGACCGGCTACGTCACCCCCACGACCGGCGTCACTCTCACCGTGACGGTGGACTCCGGTCAGGTCTACACCCCCGCCCTGGACGGTCAGGGCCGCTTTACCCAGGCCGTCACCCTGTCCGCCGGAGTGAACACGATTACCGCGACGGCGGTCAGCACGCTGGGGGTCGGGTTCGACGTGCGCCACGTCGCCCACGGCACCGCCTCCCACGACGACGATGTCTGGTGGGGCTGTCTGGGCCACTTCACCCGCGATGACCTCTTCCGAGACCCCTGGGGCGCCCGCCCCGCCGGCACCACCGTCACCCTGCGGCTGCGGGCCTGCCGCAACGACTTGACCGGCGTCCTGCTCCACCTGTGGCCGGCCAACCTGACCGCCTTCACCGTTCCGCTGACCGTCTCCACCGGCGTCACCGACCCGCAGGGGGTTTACGAGTACTGGGAGGGCGTCGTCACTCTCCCCGTCACCCCGACCGCCCTGTTCTACAAGTTCGAGGTCGCCGACGGCGCGGACGTGGACTGGTACATTGACGACACCGACTTCGACGGGCGGAACGGCTGGGGGCAGGCGAGCGACGACGACGGCGGCGGTGGGCTGGCCTTCGACCTGACCGTCTACGACCCGGCCTTCGCCACCCCCGATTGGCTCAAGAACGGCGTCATCTATCAGATCTTCCCCGACCGCTTCCGCAACGGCGACCCGACCAACGACGTCATCTCCGGCGCCCATTTCTTCTACGGCGACCCCACCGGCGGAATCACTTACACCGCCTGGAATACGACGGTGATTGACCCCCGCGACCCCGCCAGTCCGTTCTACGACCGGTTCAGCGAGGACTTCTACGGCGGCGACCTGGCGGGGGTCATCGAGCAACTAGACTACCTGGACGACCTGGGCGTCACCGCCATCTACCTCAACCCGATCTTCCGCTCACCCTCGAATCACAAGTACGACACCACCGACTACACGACGATAGACCCCCATCTGGGCGATGAGGCCACTTTCACCCGTTTGATAACGGAGGCGGCGCAGCGCGGCATCGTCGTCGTCCTCGACGGCGTCTTCAACCACACCTCCTCCGACAGCCTCTACTTCGACAAGTACGGCCGCTACTCCACCCTGGGGGCCTACGAGGCGACCACCTCGACCTACTACAACTGGTACACCTTCGACACCTGGCCCGATGACTACGAGTCCTGGTGGGGGTACGAGACCCTGCCCAAACTGCGGAGCGATTATCTCGCCGTGCAGGACTACTTCTGGGGCGACGGGGCGGACTCCATCGGCGGGCGGTGGGTGCTCTCCGGGACGCGCGGCTGGCGGCTGGACGTGGGCGGCGACGTGGACGGGGGCGCGTGGCTCGACCCCGGCAACGGCTATTGGGAGGGCTTCCGGCAGACCGTCAAGGCGGCCAATCCCGACGCCGTCATCTTCGGCGAGGAGTGGGGGGACGCCCGCTCCTGGCTGCTGGGGAACGAGTGGGACAGTGTGATGAACTACCGCTTCCGCAGCGCGGTACTCGGCTTCCTGCGCGACCGGACTTATTGGGACAACGACAACAACGCCGCCTCCTCCGGCGGCATCCTCGAACCGCTCACCGTCTCCGAGTTCGACCGCCGCCTGCGCCAGATTCAGGAGGATTATCCCCCGATGGCCTGGTACGCGCTGGTCAATCTGGTGGACTCCCACGACACCAACCGGGTGCGGTTCGTCCTCTCCAAGTGGCAGAAGGGGTACGACGATGTTGACCCTCTCCCCTACGACCCGACTACCGACCTCTCGCCGGAGGAGACGGACACGCGGCAGAAATTACTGGCCCTCATCCAGTTCACCCTGCCCGGTGCGCCGGCCATCTACTACGGTGACGAGGTGGGGGTGGACGCGCCGGGAGCCTGGCGCAACGACAAGTGGGAGGACGACCCCTACAACCGCGTCCCGTTCCCCTGGGACGACACGCCCGGATGGTACAGTCGGCGGGCGGGGATGCGGGCCTTCTACTCCCGGCTGGCCCACATCCGCCGCGACCACCCCGCGCTGCGGACGGGCACTTTCGACACGCTGTTGACCGATGACGACGAGGCCATCTACGCCTACGGACGGCGCGAGGGCGGCGATTGGGCTGTGGTGGTCATCAACCGCGACGCCGTCTCCCACACCGTCTCCCTCGACCTGGGCGGCTACCTGACCCCCGGCCTCGTCCTGCGCGATGTGCTGTACGGCGGCGGCCCGTACACCATCCCGACCGGCGGGCCGCTGACGGTGCCAGTGGCGGGGCTCGCCGGGCGGATTTTGGCCCCGGCGCCCGCGCTCGTCCTGACCAAGACCGTGACCCCGACCGCCGACCTGCTCCCCGGCGATCTGGTGACGTATTCCCTCGTGCTCGCCAACGGCGGGGACGGGCCGGCCAGCGACGCGCTGCTCACCGACACTCTGCCGGGCGCGGTCACGTTTGCCGCCTGGGTAGCGCAGCCGGACGGGGCGGACTACGACGCCGGGCGGCTCACCTGGCGCGGCACAGTGACCGCTCACACGGCGTTGACGTTCACGCTCACGGCGACCTGCACCGGCGGCTACGGCGCGGTCGCGACCAACCCGGCGG
>JALWUZ010000686.1 GCA_027079895.1 Anaerolineae bacterium | reverse complement strand
GGACGGCGGCCGGGCAGCGGACTGTGTGCCGCCGGCATTGCGCAGGATGAGCGGCAGGTAGATGCGCTGCACCGCCGCCTCGATGTTGATGCTCTGGCTGGCCGTGACGCCGCCGCACTCGTTCGCCACCGTCACCGTCACCGCCTGCGGCCCGGCCTCCGTCCAGGTGAAAGTGGCCGTGTCGCTCAGGGCGTCATAGTGGACGAGGGTCTCCAGCCCGCTCGCCTGCCAGGTGAAAGTGACCGGCAGACTCGCCGTCCCGCTGACCGGGTTCACGGTGGCGGTGAAAGTGACGCTGATGCCCTCCGTGCTCGTCGGCGGGCCGCTGATGCTCACCTCCCCGGCCGGAATGCAGACCGAAACCGAGGCCGGTTCCGCCGTCGCCGCTTGCAGTTCCGGCGGGCGGCCTGTGTCGGGCAGCAGGACGTTGTTCGGCGTCAGGTCGCTCCGCCCGTTGGAGACGGTTCGGAAGGTGAGGACGGCCAGCACGCCGCCGCTGGTGGGCCCGTCCTCCGCGCCGGTGGAGGCGCAGGCCAGCCGCGCCGTCCCCCAGGCGGGGATGGGATCCAGGCAGGCGACCGACCGCCCGGTGGATTCCAAGAACCCGCCCCACTCGCTGCCCACATAGGCCAGCACGGACGGGTTGTAGGTCAAGTCGAACTGGAACGCGCTCAGAGGCGATTCCACGTTGGCCGCCGTGACCGTCACCACGAGCGTGTCGCCGACCCCCAAGAGCGAAGCGGAGGTCTGGACGCGCACCGCCGCCGTCTGTTGCATCTGATGGGAGGCGGATTGGACGGGTTGCACGGCCGCCTCTGCCGCTGCGGGCTGACGGGCGGCGATCGCCGGGCCGTCCGCGGGGACGGTGAGCAGCCACGCGCCGCTCAACAGGGCCACCAGGCCGATTACAAAGACGACGATCCGCAGTTTGCCGGTATGCATCTTCTGCTCCTTTCGATTTTACCAGTTGGCTCCCGTCAGCCGTGAATCACGAGCCGGACGGGGCATGTGACGAGGACTTGTGCAACGGGGGAATTGATACTATCATGCACTGCGTACCATTATAAGCGGCTACCATTAACGCATCATTAAATCTTCCCCCAGTGAGGTATCGGTTTTATGAAAAAGCAGACTCACCGCCCGGTGGCTCGCTTACGGCTCCATCTGCTGGGCTCCCCGCAGATCGTCCTCTCCGACACCCCTCTCACCGCGCTGAGATCCCGCAAGAGCATCGGATTGTTGGCCTACCTGGCCGTGACCGGGCGGCCTCAGACCCGCTCACGGCTGGCGGGGCTTTTCTGGGGGCGTCTGACCAGCGCGGCGGCGGCGAACAACCTGCGTGTCGCCCTCCACCGTCTCAAGAAACACCTCCCCGGCTACCTCATCGCCACCCGCTCCACCGTCGCCTTCGACCGCGAGAGCGATTACTGGCTGGACGTCGAACAGATCGCGGAGGCGCAACCCCTGGCGGTGGGGAGCGAGGAGAACATCCGGCGTTTGGATGAGGCCGTGAGCCTGTACCGGGGCGAGTTCATGGAGGGGTTCTTCCTCGACGACTGCCCGGAGTTCGAGCAGTGGCTACTGCTGGAGCGTGAACGCTGGCAACGGGGAGCCCTGCATTGTTTCCGGCGTCTGATTGGCTGGGTGACGAACCGGCGGGATTACGACACCGCCATCGCCTACGCCCGCCGTCTGTTGGAGATCGCCCCCTGGCATGAGGAAAGCCATCGCCAGTTGATGCGCCTGCTGGCCCTCACCGGACAGCGCAGCGCGGCGTTGGCTCAGTACTATCGCTGCCGCCGCATCCTGGCGGCTGACCTGGGGGTCGCCCCCGACGAGCACACCGAGTTGCTCCGCCGCCGAATCATCCACGAGGGCAACGGGACGGTGTCGTCCCTGTTCCCCTCCGCCCCCTCCTCCGCCGGTCAATGGGAGACGGACTCCGGTCGCTCGTTGTCCGACGTGCGCTCCCACCTGTTGAACCGGCTGACTCAAGCGGCAGCGCGGGCCTGGGAGGAATATCGGCACGAGGATACCCTGCGCTTCCTGGCGGCGGCCTTGTCGTTGACCTATGAGTACGAGGACGAACGCCGTTGGGATCTGTTGGGTATCCAGGAGCAGGTGCATAACTTCATCGCCGACCGCGTCGCTCAGAAGGCCGACCTGGAAAGCATGGCCGCCCTGGTGGAGCGGAAGGACGATTTCCGGCAACTGGTAGACCTGCGCGTGCGACAGATTCAGTATGCCTGCCGGGTGGGGGAGTACGCCCAGGCCCTGTCCTGGGGAAAACAGGTCATCGAGCAGGGACGAGAACGAGGAGAGGAGATACCGGCGCGCGTCCACGAGGCCCTGGGAGAGGCCAGTTGGAACCTGGGGAAGTACGACGAGGCGCGGGAGTACGTCGAGCAGGCGTTGTCGCGCTACCTGCTGGCAGGCGATTTAGAAGGCGAGGTGCGGGCCCGCGTCGGCCTGGGCAACATCTGGCGGCGATTGGGAGAGAGGGAGGCGGCCCGCGAGGAGTGGGAGCACGCCCTGGAACTGTACCGCGCCCACGGAGACGAGTGGGGGATGGGGCTGGTGCTGAACAACCTCGGCGCGGTGGCGACCGACGGCGGGGATTACGAGACGGCTCTGAGTTACCACCGGCGGGCACTCTCCATTCGGCGGCGGCTCGGCGACCGTCACGGCGAGGTGAGCAGCCTCAACAACCTGGCGGTAGTCCACTACCTGCTGGGCGATTACCGGCGGGCGCACGGCTACGCCACCGACGCCGTCGCCCTGACACGTGACATCGGGGAACGGGGCTGGCTGGTCAGCATCCTGGAGACGGCGACCCGCATCGAGTTGGCCCGGCGGAACTACGTGGAGGCCGACCGTTTGTGCGCCGAGGGGCTGGCCTTGAGCGAGGAGTCCGGCGACCGGCACAACGAGGCTTTCTACCGCCACAGCGCGGGGGAGATTTACCTGGCCCAGGGCGATGTGGAGGCCGCCCGCGTGGCTTTCGACCGCGCCTGTCGCCTGCGTGAGGAACTGTCCGAGCGGGGCAACCTGGCGGCCAGCCTGGCCGAGCGGGCCTGGGCCCATTTGGGATTGGGGGAGCGGGACGCTGCCCTGTCCGACGCCCGTCGCGCCCTGTCACTGTTGGCCGAGGAGGGGAACGCCGGCGAGTATCCGGCACGCGCGGTCGGCGAGCGGGCCCGGCAGGTGGAGCGGGCGGCGGCGTGACGTGGCCTCACCAGGCCGCTCGAACCGCCTCCCATTCCTCCGGCGTGTTGACGTTGCGGAAAGCGCGGAGGTCGGGGTCGAAAGGACGGGCCTCCTCCGGGCTGACGTACCGCACCCGCACCTGGGGGAAGAAGGAGATGATACGGCGGCGGTGCTCCCGGATGACGGCCTCCATCGCCGGGAGGCAGGTACGCCGGTACGCGCCGTGCAGCGGCTCGACCCGCTCACCGCGCCGGAGCACCGCCACATCGTACCCCTCCGCCCAGCCGATGAAGGCCCGCAGGAGGCGCGGGTTGACGAACGGCATATCGCAGGCGACGGCCAGCGTGAGGTCGAAGGAGGCTGCCTCCACCCCGGCGTGCAGCCCCCCCAGGACGCCGACCCCGCGAAACCGATCCTCGACGGTGCGCACTCCCAGCCCGGCGTAGACGGCGGCGTCCCGCGCCACGACGAGCACCTCGGCGCACACCTGCTCCATCCGCTCGATGATGATGGCGATCAGCGGACGCCCGCCCAGTTCCAGGAACGCCTTGTTCCGCCCCATCCGGCGGCTTTCCCCTCCGGCCAGCACGAGCCCGGTCACTTGCTCCGGCGGCATACCCGTTCCTCCCTGGGAGGGGATTATAGGCCAGATCGCCGAAGGCGCAACCGTCCATCCTGTGCGATGGCGCAATGCCAGGGCTGGTGCAAGACCAGGGCTGGTGCGAGACCAGCCCCTACACCTGACGACGCGCGGTAGGGGCAACCCTCGCGGTTGCCCCCGCAGCCCGACGATGCACCGTCCCGCGTGGCTGCCCCGGCGGTGGCGCGAGAAACAAAAAAGGCCGCAAGTCGGTGTGACTTGCGGCCCCTCTCGTTCCCCGTGACCGTCGGCGTCTAATAGCGCAACAACGCCCCCACGCCGAACTCCTTGATCTTCGGGTAGTGGTCAATCACCTCCACCTCCCCGCCGTCCTCGATGACCTTCGTCACCAACGCTTCGGCGGCATCGGAAATCTCGACGAACTCGCCGCCGCAGAAGGGGCAGATCTCCAGCGGCTGGTCGGTGATGTAGGAGCAGTTGCGGCACTGATACCCCGACCGGTGGTAATCCCGGTCTATGATCAGCGTCTGAATCCGCCCCTCGTGGGCCGCGCCGAGAGTGTCCGCCAGCCGGATGACCCCGTTGCGCCCTTTGGCCGCCTCCGTGAAGACCGTATCCACCAACTTCTTCTCGCGCTCCAACTCCACCTCCCGCAGCAACTCCAACGACCGCTCCCGCACCTCCGACTCCGGAGCGTTCATGTTGAGGTTGATGACCCCGATGACCTTGTCCTGCAATGCCTTCGGCAACGCCTTGCGGAAGTGAGTCACCGTCGGCTCCGCCCCGGCGATGATCAACTGCTTGGGCGACGTCCGGCGGAAGAACTGCTCCGTCGTCTTGGCCGCCTCGCGGATGTTGCGCTGGGCGACCTCCTCTTCCCGTCGCCCGGAGATGGGCGCACCGCCGCGCCGTTCCGCCCCCCCGGAGGAGCCGCGTCCCTTCTTCAACTTGCGCACGTCCTGACCCTCGTACTCCAACCCGTCCCGCAACTCCCCCAACTCGTAGAGAAACAACCGTACCTTCTGCCGGTCAATCAGCGCGACGGCGTAACTGCCGTAAGTGTCCATCAGAGCCGCCAGCGGCCAGATGTAGGGCTTCCGGGCCACCGTCACCCCGGAGGCCACCGGAAGGGCCAGCGAATAGTTGCGCCAAAAGCCCTCACTTTGGTTGGAAAAGATCACCACCCCCCGCCCAGACCAATCGTACTCGTGGTCGAAAAACCGCTTCACTGCCTCGATGTCCTCGGTGGAGGCGTGTCCCTCCACATCCTTGAGCATCTGCCGCAATGACAGTTTGTATTCCTCGGTCGTGTGTTCCGTTGGGTCCACGTTCAAATAGACGCTCAGGATCGGCGTCTCGGTGCGGATAGCCGCCAATTCACGCAGATCTTTTTGTCCGAACATAGTTTACCCCCTTTGTGAGATTTTTCAGTGGGCCGGTCGCTCGCCCAGCGTCACCGGCACCTCCATCGCCCTTCCGTCACGGATGATGCTCAGGACGACCTCTTGTCCGACCTGGGTCTCGCGCACCAGGTAGGCGATCAAATCGTAGAAATCGCGCACCTCGTACCCGTCTATGGCGGTGATGATGTCCCCGCCGGCCTGGACCATCTGTCCCATCACCATCACCTCGTGGTCGCCGCCCCGCAGGCCGGCCTCCGCGGCGGCGGAATCGGGGAACACCTCGGCGATCAGCACCCCGGTAGTGACGGGCAGGTCCAGCGGCCCGGCCAACTCCACCAGGTCGAAGTAGGTGTTGGAACTGATGCCGAGGTAAGGGTAATGGTAGACCCCTTCGCTGATGAGGGCCGGGACGACCCGCTTGACGGTGTTGACCGGGATGGCGAACCCCACCCCGGCGTTGGTGCCCGTCCAGGAGAAGATGGCGGTGTTGACCCCCACCACCCGCCCGTAGGTATCCAACAGCGGCCCGCCGGAGTTGCCGGGGTTGATGGCCGCGTCGGTCTGAATGATCTCCGGGTTGGTGAAATGCCCCCCGCCCTCGACGACATCGGTCGGCAGCACGCGGCCCAACGCGCTGACAATCCCGACGGTCATCGTCCCTTCCAGGCCGAAGGGGTTGCCGATGGCGATCACCCGCTGCCCGATTTGGAGCAAATCGGAATCCCCCAGTTCCAGCGGCATCAACTGCTCCGGCGGCGCGTCCACCTGGAGCACCGCCAAGTCGGAATACCCATCGCGCCCCACGATGGTGGCGCGGGCCATGTAGCCGCTGGGGAACGTCACCCGCACCCGGTCGGCGTCCTCCAGCACGTGATTGTTAGTGACGATGTGGCCGTCCTCATCAACGACGAAGCCGGATCCGCTGGCGAGCCACTCCAGGCTCCCGTCGTCGTGCTCGACGTACACCTTGATGTAGACTACCGCCGGGTTGACGCGCCGGTACAGGTTGACCAACAGCGCGTCCTCCATCTCCTGCTCGACGACGGCGGCCGGCGGCATCGGCGACGGGGTAGCGACCAGCACCAGCGGCTTGGGAGTGACGGTGGGGGAGAGCGCGTCGAAGGGCTCTTTGCCCTCTTTGGGCTGGGCCGTCGGAGTGACGGGGGCGGGGGACGTGGCGGTCTCGTTGCACACACAGGCGAGCAGGACGAGCATCACCGGCAGAAAAATGAGCACCCAACGTCTACGCCAATTCACGGCCGATCCCCTTTCGCCCGCAGCCGGGCCAACTCCTCGAACAACTCCCGCTCGCGCTCGCTCAGATGGTGGGGGACTCGAATACGCACCGTCGCCAGCAGGTCGCCGAACCGCTGAGGGTCGCGCGGGTTGGGCATCCCCTTGCCGCGCAGGCGGAAAGTCTTGCCGCCGTCGGTGCCGGGGGGAATCTTCAGCGACACCTCTCCGTCCAGGGTCGGCACCCGGACGCTCCCGCCGAGGACGGCGGTGTACAGGTCTACGGGGACTTCGCAGCGCAAGTCGTCCCGCTTGCGCTTGAAAATCGGGTGCGGCTTGACGGTGATTTTGAGGTACAGGTCGCCGGGCGGCCCGCCGCCGAGACCGGGCGAGCCCTTGCCGGCCACCTTGACTTTGGAGCCGTTCCGGGCTCCGGGGGGGATTTTGACCCGAATGCGGCGCCCGTTCCCTTTCAGAACGCGGGTGGTGCCGTGGTAAGCCTCTTCCAGCGAGATCTCGACGGCGGCCTCGACATCCTGTCCCCGCATCGTGCGGCCTCGACCGGCCATCCCGCCGAAGATGGCGTTGAAGAAATCCGAGAACGCGCTGCCGGACTTGGCCCCGCCGAAGAGGTCGCTCCACTCGACGCGGGCTCCGCCCGGCCCGCCCCCGGTGAACCACTGGCCCCAGTCGAACTGGCCGGGGTCGCGTCCCATCCGCTGCCACTGCTGCCAACTGGAACCCAGGCGGTCGTACTTGGCCCGTTTCTGGGGGTCGCTCAGGACTTCATACGCCTCGTTGATCTCCTTGAACTTCTCCTCGGCTCGCTTGTCGCCGGGGTTGACATCGGGGTGATACTGACGGGCTAACTTGCGGTAGGCCCGTTTGATCTCCTTCTCGTCGGCGTCCCGTCCTACGCCCAGGATTTTGTAGTAATCCTTGTACTCCATCTACGGCTCCACAGAGGCCGTGGCCTCGCTTGGCTTACTGCCAGAATCATTCTATACCGTAATCCATCCCCTGTCAAGCACCTATCGCGCACTGTTGGATGACGCTGGATAGGCGATGGCACTGCCATCGCCTACCCCTTTGACCGTAAGCAGAAAAGACCCAGCGCACTGATTTGACATTCCTCAATGACGTGATAGAATACGCCCCATATTCAGATACCGTCTTTCCTGGTGTGGACTGCGACGCCGAATCGTCATCGTTGCTAACCGGTTGCCCTTCGAGGAGGCCTGACAGAACGAGCCGATAAATGTGCGCCTGACGTCCGCGAGCCTTTTGGACCCGGCATCGCCCGCACACCTGCCAGTGAGGGAATGCCGGGTTCTTTGGTGAACAGGGAAAGCGGTTCTTCGGGAGTGGTTTGAGTTCATGAACACAGAAACCGTAATCGAACAGCAAGTT
This sequence comes from Anaerolineae bacterium, assembly GCA_027079895.1. GTDB lineage: Bacteria > Chloroflexota > Anaerolineae > B4-G1 > B4-G1 > JALWUZ01. Next base: position 4,064 of record JALWUZ010000686.1, on the reverse strand, counting down.
GAACAGCAGGAGCAGGACGTAGCCCCCAGCATGCCCCCGGTGCCGACGCCGGAGCCGGAAACGCCGGAGGTGCAGACGCCGGAGACACCAGAGGCGGAAGCGACGCCGGAGGAGCAAACGCCGGAGGCTATGCCCGAAAATATGGACGAGTACCTGACGCAGGGGTACGACTATCAGGCTCCCAAGCGCGGTGATCTGCGCGACGGGATCGTCGTGGAGATCAACGAGCAAGGGCTGGTGGTGGACATCGGGTTCAAGCGCGAGGGGCTGGTGCCCGCTGACGACCTCCGTCGGCTGGACAAGGAGACCCGCGAGAGCATCAACGTCGGGGACACCATCACCGCCGTCGTCCTGCGCACCGAAGATGCGGAGGGCCATCCCATCCTTTCCATTCATCAGGCCCGCTTGCAGGAGGACTGGCGCCGGGCGGAGGAGTTGATGAAGAGCGGGGAACTGTACGAGGGAGAGGTCGCCGGGTACAATCGGGGCGGCCTCATTGTACGGTTCGGCAAGATTCGCGGCTTCGTCCCCACCTCCCAGGTCGTCGGCATGCCCCGGCGTCTGCGGGAGGAGCAGCGTCGCCAACGGCTGGCCGCGATGGTCGGCAAGCCGATCGGCCTCAAAGTGATCGAGGTAGACCGCTCCCGCCGCCGCCTCATCTTCTCCCAGCGCAGAGCCCTCCGCGAATGGCAGGAACTCCAGCGGGAACGGGTGCTCGCCGATTTGAAAGAGGGGGAGATCCGGCACGGCAAGGTCAGCAGCATCACCAAATTCGGGGCCTTCGTGGACCTGGGCGGGGCCGACGGCCTGATTCACATCTCGGAACTCAGTTGGGGCAAAGTCGCCAACCCCCGCGAAGTGCTCAAGGTCGGCGACGAGGTGGACGTCTACGTCCTGGAAGTTGACCGCGAGCAGAAGCGCATCGCCCTCAGCCTCAAGAAACTCCAGCCCGACCCCTGGGAGATGGCGGCGAAGCGGTACAAGGAGGGGCAGTTGGTCGAAGGGCGCATCACCCGCGTGCTGGACTTCGGGGCCTTCGTTGAACTGGAGCCGGGCGTCGAGGGGCTACTCCACGCCAGCGAGATGATCGGCACCCCCGACCTCGCCCCGTCCGAAATCGTCCATCCCGGCGAGAAACTCCTGGTGAAGGTGCTCCGCATCAACGTCAACCGGCGGCGATTGGCCCTGAGCGCGCGGCGCGTCCGGCAGGATGAGTGGGAACGCTGGGTCGCCGGGCAGCAGGTCGCCGAGCACGCCCGCGCCGAGGAAGCGGAGAAAGAGGCGGAGAAAGAAGCGCAGAAAGAAGCGCAGGCCGCGGAGCCTGTCGAGGAAGAAACGGCGGTCGAGACGCCGGAGGCGGAGGAGGTGCCCGCTGTCGAGTCCGTCGCCGAACCGGCCGCCGAGCCAGCCGCCGAAGCCTCCCCGGAACCCGCTGCGGAAGTAGCGAGCGAGGCCGCCGAACCCGTCGCGGAGGCCGTAGAGGAAGTAGAGAGCGAGCCCGCCGCGGTCGCCGAGCCCGCCTGAGCGACATCCGACGCACAACCGCCGATTCACGCCTCAGGTGCGCCGACGGCGTGAATCGGCGTTTACCGGTGGCCTTCGCCCTCACGGGCAGGGTCGGCCTGGGACCGCACGGGGCCGCGACATCCAAGCGGATAGAAAGCAGAGTCGAATGGGCGGAAAGAGTAAGGAAGACAAAATCCACGTCGAGGGAACCGTCGTCGAGGCTCTGCCGGGGACACAATTCCGCGTGCGTCTGGACAACGGCCACGAGGTGTTGGCCTACCTGTCCGGCAAGATGCGCAAGTACTACATCCGCATTCTGCTGGGCGACCGGGTACGGGTGGAACTTTCCCCCTACGACCTGACGCGCGGGCGCATAGTCTACCGGTACAAGCGAGCCTTTCAGTCGGAGTCCTGACCGGCCGGCGTACCCACCAGGCAGACCCAATCGTCGCGCCGCAGACGTTCCGTCAGGGCCAGGCCGGCCTCCTCCATCGCTGCCAGCACATCCCCTTCCTGCTCGGCGATGATGCCGGTGGCGATCACTTTTCCCCCTGGACGCAGCCGTTTCACCAGCCCCTCCCGCAACATCTCCACGATGACCGGCGCCAGAATGTTGACCAGCACCAGGTCATACTCCGCCGTCGCCGCGTCCAACGAGCCCTGTTTCACCTGAACATCCCCCAGCACGCCGTTGGCCGCTATGTTCTCCCGTGCGACCTGCACGGCGACGGGGTCGTTGTCCACCGCCAGCACACTCTTCGCCCCCAGCCGGGCCGCCGCGATCGCCAGGATGCCGGAGCCGGTCCCCAAGTCGAGCACCAGGTGGCCCGGCGCGAGCCACTTCTCCAAAGCCACCAGGCACATCTGGGTGGTGGGGTGCAACCCGGTGCCGAAAGCCATCCCTGGATCCAGTTCGATGACCACCTCGTCCGGCGATGGGGTGTAATCCAACCAGGTGGGACGGACGACGAAACGCTCCCCGACGTGCAGAACGCTGAGTTGCTCCTTCCACGCCTCCGCCCAGTCCTCCTCGGCGATGGTGCGGAAGGTCGGCGGCGGCACCGGTGAGATTTGGTTCAGATGTCCCAACGCCTGTTCGATACTCCGTCGCCGCTCCCGCAGTTGGTCGTCGTAAGGCAGGTAGGCCCGCACGCTGACCGGCCCGCTCTCCCAGCCCTCCGGGCCGGCCTCGAACGTCACCCCGCCTTGGTAGGCGTAGCGGGCGAGCACTTCCGCGACCGCCTCCGCCGTCTCGGCGTCGGTCTCCACGCTGACCTCAAGCCATCTAGTCTCCATCCTGTCCTCCCAATTCGAGATTCCCCAATGGCGGTGTCCTCAGTGCATCCCGCGCAGGAGAGGTGGAGCAAATATTACCTCGAACGGCTGATCTTGTCCAATCGAATGCGATAGCATACGAGCCACGACCGCGTATCCCGATGCGTCGCGTATGAAGAAAACCCTAAATTTTCAGAGTTGACATTAACGGGAAACTGGCTATTATTATGACCATCGAAAGTGCCGGTGACAGCCGCCGCCCGTCGCGTTCGGCTGCCCCGCACGGAGGTGGGCCGTGGGAGAGCACATCCTGCTCATCGAAGATGACGAAGCCCTATCGCGCATGATGCGCATCCAACTAGAGCACGCCGGCTATCAGGTGACTCCCTGTCTGACCGGCACCAGCGGCTTGCAAGCGGCCCGCAACGTCAACCCCGACCTGGTCCTGCTGGACATCCTCCTGCCCGATATGGACGGCTGGGAGGTGTGCCAGCAACTGAAAGACATCACCGACGCCCCCATCATCTTCTCCACCGCCCTGGGTTCGGAAAAAGACGTCATCCACGGCCTGGAACTCGGCGCGGACGACTACATAATCAAGCCCTTCAGTTACAAAGAACTCCTGGCCCGCATTCGGGCGGCCCTCCACCGCGCCCGACGCGGCGCCGGATCCTGCGGCGCGGTTTACAGAGGCCCACGGCTGACCGTAGACCTGAATCGCGGCATCGTCAAGTTGGACGGGCAGGTCGTCTCTCTCACCCCGTTGGAGTACAAACTGCTGGCCGTCCTCGTGGAAGAGGCCGGCCACATCGTCCCCCACAATACCCTCTTGCGCCGGGTGTGGGGGCCGCGCTACGAAAACCAGTGGGAGTACCTCAAACTGTACATCGGCTACCTGCGCCAGAAACTCGAAGCCGACCCCGACCACCCGCAACTCATCCTCTCGCACGAAATGGGGTACCAACTGGCCGCCCCTTCTGATTCCACACCGGAATCCCGCTAGATTGCCCGATGTTACACCACTTGGCACTGACCGGCTACGTCTGGCAGCCCCGCCCGGCCCCCGGCTGGCGGTTCGACCTCCCGTCGGCCCTCATCGGCGCGGCGGTGGCCCTCCTCTTGGCAGGACTGGCCTACTACTTCCGCGACCGCCTCCGGCTGGCATGGGACGCCCTCCAATCCCAGGCCCTCCGCCTGTACCAACTGGCCCAGGCCGGCGTGGGGGAACGGTACTGCCGGGCGGTGGCCGGACTATCCCGCTCTCCCATCGCCCCGTCCCCGCC
>JALWUZ010000685.1 GCA_027079895.1 Anaerolineae bacterium | reverse complement strand
GCCGGCTTGCCGCAGGGCGGACAGTTGATCGTGGACGCGCTGCGGGAAGATCCGCTCCCCAGCGTGCGGCAACTCTCCCAACGCTTCGGAGTGCAGGAGATGTTGTTCGCCAAGAAGGACACCTCTTTTGTGGCCTCGTTGCTGTACTACCTGGGGGTGCTGACGCTAGAGGGGCTCACTCCGTCGGGACGGTACACCCTGCGGATACCGAACCTGGTGGTGCGGGGGCTGTATGCGGAGCAGATGCGAGAGATGTTGCTGCCCGACGTGACGCGGGACGACGTGGAGGCGGTGGCGGAGGTGCTCTACACCACCGGCGACATCGGCCCTTTGTGCGAGTTCGTGGAGGAGAAATACTTCCCGGTCTTCAGCAATCGGGACTACCGCTGGGCGAACGAGTTGACGGTCAAGACCGCTTTCCTGAGCCTCCTGTTCAACGACATCCTGTACATCATGGACTCGGAGCCGGAGATTGGGCGTGGGTACGCTGACTTGGTGATGATCATCCGCCCCGATATGCGCCGCTTCGAGGTACTGGACATCCTGATTGAGTTCAAGTACCTGTCCCTGGACGAAGTGGGGCTGACCGGAGAAGAGGTGCGCGGGATGAGCCGCGATGCGTTGCGCTCCCTCCCCCCAGTGGAGGAGAAACTGGCCCAGGCGCGGGCGCAGTTGGGGAAGTACCGCCCGCTGTTGGAGGCCAAGTACGGCGACATCCTGCGGTTGCACACCTACGCCGTCGTCGCCCTGGGCTTCGACCGGTTGGTGTGGGAAGAATGTGAGTGAGGCATGGGCCGCTACATCCTCCGTCGGCTGATGCACGGCCTGGTGGTGCTCGCCGGCGTCTCCGTCCTCGTCTTCGCGCTGCTGCACGTGAGCGGCGACCCCGTCGCCGTGTTGCTCCCCCTCGACACGCCGCCGGAGGAGGTGGCCCGTTTCCGTCACCAGATGGGCTTCGACCGCCCCCTGCCGGTGCAATACCTTTTCTTCATCTCGCGGGCGGTACGGGGGGATTTCGGTTACTCTTACCACTACCGTACCGCCGCGCTGCCGCTGGTGCTGAACCGGCTCCCGGCCACGCTGCGACTGACCGGGGCCGCGCTGGCCTTCTCCGTCCTCGTCGCCCTGCCGGCCGGCCTCGCCGCCGCGCTGCACGAGCGTACCCCCCTCGACCTCTCGATCCGCCTGGCGGTACTGATAGGACAGTCCGCCCCCGGTTTCTGGCTCGCACTGCTGCTGATCGCCGTCTTCGCCGTCCGCCTGGGCTGGTTCCCCGTCTCCGGTGCGCGGGGCTGGCGCAGCCTGGTACTCCCCGCCGTCACCGTCGGCTCGTTCTCGCTGGCCGCCCTCGCCCGACTGCTCCGCGCCGGTCTGCTGGACGTGCTGGCGCAGGAGTACATCCGCACCGCTCGGAGCAAAGGGCTATCACCCCGTCAAGTGATGATTCACCACGCGCTGAAGAACGCCGCCATCCCCGTCGTCACTATGTTGGGATTGCAGGTCGGCTTCCTGCTGGGCGGGGCGGTGATCGCCGAGGAGGTCTTCGCTTATCCGGGGATGGGACGGCTGCTGGTCTCCGCCGTCGGTCATCGGGACCTGCCGGTGATCCAGGCTTTCGTCACGGTGACGGCGACCCTCATCGTGCTCGTCAACCTGGCCGTGGACGTGGCCTACGGCTGGCTCGACCCGCGTATCCGGCAGGGATGATGCCCCCGCAACGACGCCGGTCGCTCGCCGGGCCGCTGGGCTTGGCCGTCCTCACCCTCATCGCCCTGACCGCCGCCCTGGCCCCGCTGCTCAGTCCCCACGACCCGATGGAGCAGGACATCACCCGCCGATTGCTGCCCCCCGTCTGGCTGGGGGGCGTGCCGGAGTACCCCCTGGGCACCGACGGGGTCGGGCGGGACGTGCTCAGCCGTCTCATCTACGGCTCGCGGGTCTCGCTGCTGGTGGGACTATCCACGACGGCGTTGGCCGGTCTGATGGGGGTGTCGCTGGGGCTCGCCGCCGGTTACTTCGGCGGCGGCGTGGACGCTCTCCTCTCCCGCCTGAGCGACGTGCAACAGGCGGTGCCGTTCCTGGTGCTCGCCCTGGCGGTCGTCGCCCTGGTGAAGCCGGGGCTGCTCAACCTCATCGCCGTGCTGACGGTCACTACCTGGGTCAACTACTTCCGGGTCATACGCGGCGCGGTGCTGGCGGCGCGGGAGGAGGAGTACGTCTGGGCGGCCCGTGCCCTGGGCTGCGGCGACGCCCGCCTCATCCTGCGTCACATCCTGCCCAACGTGGCCGGGCCGGCCGTCGTCGTGGCGACGCTGCTGATGGCGAACGTGATCATCTTCGAGGCCTCCCTCAGTTTCCTGGGACTGGGCGTCCCGCGCTCGCTGCCGACCTGGGGCCGCTCCGTCGCCGACGGGCGGGACTACCTCGTCAGCGCGTGGTGGATCGCCCTCTTCCCCGGCCTGGCGATTATGACCACCGTCGCCGCCATCAACCTGCTGGGGGATTGGCTGCGCGATAGACTGAATCCCTGGAGGAGACGATGAAAGGACACCGTTGGCACCACATCTTCCGTCCCGATGGGCGGACGGTCATCCTGGCCCTCGACCACGCCGGGATGTTCGGGATGGCGGCGGGGCTGGACGCGCCCGGCGAGGTCATCCGACAGGCCCGGCGCGGCGGCGCGGACGCGATTCTGACCACTTACGGCACCGCCGCCCGCTTCGCCGACGAGATCGGCGACCTGGGGCTGATTCTGCGGATGGACGGCGGGGTCTCGTCGCTAGCGCAGGAGCGGGGGCCGCTGCGTCTGCTGTACTCCGTCGCCGACGCGCTGCGGCTGGGAGCGGACGGTGTGGCCTGTATGGGCTGGCCCGGCTCCCGCTTCGAGGGGGAGACGCTGCCCTATCTCGCCCGCCTGGCGGCCCGGTGCGCCGCGTGGAACGTCCCCTTGCTGGCGGAGATGCTGCCCGGCGGCTTCGAGGCTCCCGGCGAGCAATGGACGCCGGAGAACATCGGCCACGCCTGCCGTATCGGGGCGGAGATGGGGGCGGATTTCATCAAGACGGCCTACACCGGCGACCGGGAGAGTTTTCGCCGCATAGTCGAGCGCGTCCCGGTGCCGCTGGTCGTGCTGGGAGGCGGGGCGGCGACGGACACCCGTGCCTTCCTGACCGCCATCCACGACGCGCTGGCGGCCGGCGCGGCCGGGGTAGCGGTGGGGCGGAACATCTACCGCCACCCGTCGCCGGAGCGGATGACGGCGGCCATCGTTGCCCTCGTCCACGAGGGGGCGACGGTGGCGGAGGCCTATTCAGAGGTCGAGGGGCGTTGAACGCTGACTTGACGTTTCCCAGTTCTGGTGTATCATTCAGACTGTGAATAACTTTTATTCAGAGCCTGAAACCTATTACCCCCGCTGGCTGACCGCCCACCTCCAAGCGGCCTGGCAGGAGCACCCCGTCGTAGTCCTGACCGGAGCCCGGCAGGTGGGCAAGAGCACGTTGTTGCTGCACGAGGAGCCGTTCCGGGATTGGCGGTTTCGCACCCTGGACGACTTCGACGTGCTGCGTCAGGCCCAGGAGGACCCCGAAGGGCTGTGGGCCGGCGCGTCCCGCCTGGTGCTGGACGAGGTGCAGCGGGCACCGACGCTCCTTTTAGCCATCAAGCAGGCCGTAGAC
>JALWUZ010000684.1 GCA_027079895.1 Anaerolineae bacterium | reverse complement strand
CCCGCCGGGGAGGGTGTCGGTGGGGCGGACGGCGGTCGCCAGGCCGTCGCCGACGTTGCCGACGGCGATGCGATAGGTGAGCAGGCCGCCGGAGTAGACCGTCGCCGGGCCGCTCTTGGCGACGGTCAGGTCGGCGAAGGGGGTGGACGGCGGGGTGTAGCAGGAGTTTTGGGCTTTGGGCGTGCCGTTGAGCGGGTTGCCGTTGGCGTCGTGGCCGTTGCGAGTCTGACCGTCGTTGGCGCACCAGTTATCGGCGGTGTCGGGGGAAAGGGGGTCGCGCCGCTCCATCGAGCGGTAATCAGGGGAGCCGGAGCCGGCGGGCCAGTCGCCGCCGTCGCCGTTGGCGGTGTCCACGACGTTGTCCAGGCTGTCGGTCAGCGTCAGCACCTCGCCGGTGTTGCTGAGCCCGCCGGTGCCGAAACTGCCGTACCAGTCGGCGGGGATGTCGCTCACCGTGCTGTCGTCGGTGCGCTCGATGAGGTAGTAGCCGTGCGGCGGAATCGCGCCGGTCAGGGCGATGTTCATGCGGTCGTCGTCCACCAGGTGCCAGCCTTCGAGGGAGACGGTGAGGCCGGTGGTGTTGTGCAGTTCGATCCACTCGTCGCTGCTACTGGCCGCCGTCCCGCCCCAGGCCACTTCGTTGATGACGACGGTGCGGGGTGCGGCGGCGGTCGCCGCCTGTGCCGGGGGATGCAGGCCGCCGAGCAGGGCGGCGGTCAGCAGGAGACCGGAGAGTCCGGCGGCGGCGAGCCAGAAAATCCGTCGCTGTGTCGGGTTCATCTCAACCTCCGTCCAAAGCGATTGATCCAGGGGTGGTGCTGACCCGGCCCCGGCGGGCTGAGCCATCCGTCCACGATGGCGAACCCGGCCCGGCGCAGGAGCGCGTCCACCTCGTCCGGGTGGTAGTAGGTGAAGAAGCGACCGGCGACCCACTCCGCGCCGGCGCCCATCTTGAGGGCCAGGTAGAGTGCGCCGCCGGGCCGCAGCAGGCGATGGAACTCGCTCAAGGCGGCCGGGGCCGCGTCGCGGGGCAGGTGGAGCAGCGACGCGCAGACGAAGCAGCCGGCGGCGAAGCCGTCGGCGAAAGGGAGGCGGCGCATGTCCCCGCAGACCAGGCCGCCCAGGCCGAGCCTCCGCGCCTCCCGCAACATCGCCGGGGAGAGGTCAACGACGACGACCGCCAGCCCCAGTTTTTCCAGCGCGGCAGCGTACCAGCCGGTCCCGCCCCCGATGTCGAGCACCGGCCCGCCGGAAGGGGTCAAGGCGCGGAAGCGGGCCAACTCCCGCGCCAGGGGGTGGAACGTCCGCGCGGCGTACCGGTGGGCGAGACGCTCGTAGGCGGCGATAGTCCCCTTCACAACCGCCGCCCGGTCGTCCATCAGGGCAGGTGTTCGAGGATCTGGCCCGGTCCGGGGCGGTCGTTGGGGTTCTTGCCGATGTACTGCCACAAGACGGCGCCGTCGGTGTCAATGACGAAGACGGCCGGGGCGGCCAGGTTGTCGCCCAGGAGGTTGTAGACGCCGTAGGCCGAGGCGACGCGGTGCTTTTTGTCGGAGAGCATGACGTAGGAGATGCCGAGGCTCTTCCGGGTGCTGTTCACCGACGAGCGAGGGGCGACGGCCAGGGCGACGACCTCCGCGCCGGCGTCCTGGAACTTTTGGTAGCGGTTTTGCAACTTCACGAGTTGCGTGCGGTCAGGCCCTCAGCCGCATTTTTGGAAGAAGACCAGCACCACCGGGCCCTGTTTCAACTGCTCCGTCAGGGTGAAAGTCCCCCCGCCGGCCTGCGGCAGACTGAAGTCCGGGGCGACGGTCAGAGTGACGGCCTCCGATGCGGCGGCCGGAGCGGTGGTCGGTGCGGTGGTCGGTGCGGTGGTCGGCTTCGGCGAGGGGGTCGGCTGGGGCTTCTGGGTGGGCGGTGCGGACGGCTCCGGCGCGGGGGCTGTGCCGGCGGCGGCCTGCTGCGCCTGGGCGATGATGCGGGGGACGGTGGCGTTGACCAGGTCGTCCTCTATCTCGACCCGCGCGGTGGAACGCTGCTCTTCCAGCCAGGCGGTGGAGTCGTACCCCTGGGATTCCATCTCCTCCAGGGCGGCCTGGACTTCCAGCAGTCGCCCGACGGCCCGTTCGAGGGACCCGTAGGTCAGCCCGACTTGTTCCAGAGCGGCCTGCACCGTCGCGTCGTCGGCCCCCCAGGACTGTTCCAGGGCGGCGATGCGGGCCGCGATCGCCTCGTCGTCAGGGTGAGCAGACGGCGGGAAAGCGGCGAGTACCAGGCTCTCGTTGATGAGCCGCTGAAGGGTCTCGTCCGGCGTGGGGGGCGTCTGGCCGGACAGGCGGCTCATCACCTGATCCAAGAGGGAGGCCTCGACCCACTCCGAGTAGTAGATGTCGTGCTTGTTGACCGTCGCCACCGGCTGGTCATCGGGATGGGGCGCGGTCGGCTCGACAGCCAGCGACGGTGCGCCGGGGCCGCGTCCCAGTAGAGTCAGCAGCAGGCCCAGGCCGACGATCGCCGCCAGGCCGACGACGATCACCGCCGCCATCCGCGAGATGTTGTTCTGTGCGGTCATAGTTCACTCTCCAATGGCTGATGGGACGCGGGCCGGTCGAGGCCGCGCGGTGGACGGGGTCAATGATGCAAGTTGCGGGCCGCGATGAAGGCCAGGCCGTGCTCCGTCAACGCGCGGGCGGTGCGGTTGACCGACTCGTGCTTGTCCAGGTAATTGCGGAGCAGGTGCGGCATGTCCCCCGACTCGATCACGTCGCTTTTGTCCCGGAAATAGTCCAGGATGTCCGAGGGGTGCTCGCGCGTCACTTCGACCTCCGGCGGTGCGCCCTCGTGCTTGGCGGAGATGTTGGGGACGTGGTCGGCGATCTCCACCAACTCCTCCAAACGGTCGTAGGGCTGGCGCACGATGGACTTGTAGGTTTCGGTGATGTGGTGCTCGAAGCGCACTACCTCCTCGAACCCCAGGTCGCGCCGGATTTGGGCCGTGATTTCCATCGTCTCGTTGTTCACCGAGTTCGACCAGTTGAACCCAATCAGCGGACTGGTGCCGTCGGGGCGGGCGAACAACTTGGCCCCGATGAGCGTCCACAGGGCGGCGTAGGGGTTGTCGTTGCCCATGTAGACCGAAATCTTGAACTCGTTGTCCACCCCCAGTTTGTAGAGCAGGTATCCCAGGAACACGGTGCCGGGGTTGATGTTGAGCACCTGCTTGATGCCGTAGGTGGTGTAGTAGTACAGGAACTCGTCGAGCCACTGGAGGGCGTGCTCGTTCGGCTGCCCGACGCCGCCGAAGTAGCCGGTGATCGTCTCCGGCCCGCCGAGGTGGACGTTGGAGCCGTCGGTGCCTTTGGTGTCCAGCGTCTCGACGTAACTCGCGCCGACGATCTGCATCGCGGCGGCCACTGCCAGCAGGTCGCCGTCCTCTTCCTGCTCCTTCATCTTGCGCACCCGGATGTAGCGGCCGGGCATCACCTCCCCCCGCTCGATGGCCTGTTTCGCCTCCGCGATGAGGAAGGGGAAGTATTGGAGTGCGCTGATTTCCAGCGTGACGGCGAAGTCCTCTTTGAACTCCATCTCGTCCGCCTTGTCGCCCAGCACCCGGCGGCGGTAGTCGCCGATGCTGATGAAGGCTCCGCGGTCGCGTTGCTCCTCCAGCCATTTGAGGTCGTCCACGTAGGCCGGGTTGACTTCTT
>JALWUZ010000683.1 GCA_027079895.1 Anaerolineae bacterium | reverse complement strand
TGCCCAGGCAGCGCGTTCCAGGCGCTGCCGCCGAGGTCATCGCGCCTGTTCGTCGGCGACGGATAAATCCGCCGCCTGGATTTCCTCGCTCCTACGCTCGCTTGACAAAACCCGCCCCCAGGATAGAATCACCTGTACTTCACGGTAAGTACAGGTGATTTTATCCGAGTACGACGACGATGGGACAACGCACATCAGTTCAGAACGCAATCGCTCTCTTTCGCCGGCACGGCGGCACTCTGCGCACGTCCGAGGCACTGGCGCTGGGTATCCATCCACGTACCCTCTACAATATGCGCGATTCTGGCCTCTTGGTGCGGCTCAGCCGGGGGCTTTACCGCCTGGCAGACCTGCCCCCTCTCTCCAACCCCGACCTGGTTATCGTCGCCCTCAAGATCCCCCAGGCGGTCGTCTGTCTGGTATCCGCCCTGGCCTTTCACGAACTGACCACCCAGATCCCCCACGCCGTGGACATCGCCGTGCATGGCCGGGCCGAGCGGCCACGCCTGGATCACCCTCCCCTGCGCATCTTTTGGTTCTCCGGCCCTGCCTGGAGCGAGGGGGTCGAGACGTACACGATAGACGAGACCCCTGTCCGCATCTACGGCCCGGCCAAGAGTGTGGCCGACGCTTTCAAGTACCGCCGCAAGGTCGGCCTGGACGTCGCCCTCGAAGCCCTCAAACTCTACCGCCAGCGGCGCGACTTCGACGCCGATGAACTGCTCCACTACGCCCGCGTCTGCCGTGTCGAGAGGGTGATGCGTCCCTATCTGGAGGCTGTGTTGTGACCCGCAATGTGGCCGCGTCCGTCCATCAGCGGCTCTTGAACCGTGCCAGGGCGGAAGGGCGTCCGTTCAACGAGGTGCTGCAACATTTCGTTATGGAACGGTTCCTGTACCGCCTGGGGCGCTCTGCCTACCGGAGGCGGTTTGTGCTCAAAGGGGCGCTGATGTTCGCCGTCTGGCAGGCCCATCCCTCCCGCCATACCCGCGACATAGACCTGTTGGGCCGGATGGACAACGCGGTCGAGAGCGTCGTCTCGGCCATCCAGGCGATCTGCCGGGAGCCCGCACCTGAGGACGGGCTGCGCTTTGCCGCCGATACCGTCGTCGGCAACCGCATTATGGAAGCGGCGAACTATGAGGGGGTGCGGGTACGTTTTGTGGCCTACCTGGGAAAGGCGCGAATCCCCTTGCAACTTGACATCGGCTTTGGCGACCCCGTGATACCGGGGCCTGCTCCCATCCGGCTGCCAACGCTCCTGGACTTTCCACCGCCCGAACTGCAAGGTTATAGCCGGGAGAGTGCCATCGCCGAGAAACTCCAGGCTATGGTTTACTTCGGCACCATCAACACCAGGATGAAGGACTTTTACGACGTCTGGTTGCTTGCCACTCGCTTTGACTTTGACGGCCGCGTCCTGGCTCAGGCGATCCATGAGACGTTCCGCGCCCGGCAAACCGCGCTCACCCCATCCCCCACCGCCTTCAGTGCTTCCTTTGCCAGCGACGGTGAGAAACAGGTCCAGTGGACAGCCTTTGTTCGCCAGCATCGGATTGCGGACGCGCCCGCCACTCTGGGCGAAACCGTGCGCTTTATCGCTGCGTTTCTTCAACCTGTGCTCCACGCTCTCGCGGCGGGAGAGCCGTTCAGCGGACATTGGCCACCAGGCGGCCCATGGACGCCTCCAAGGGGTGGGGTTTCGTAGGCCGCGCCGGTGGGCGGTTGGCAAAGCGCGGGAGGAGGGTATAATCACTCGCGGTGCAGTCGCTCCTGCTTTCAACTGACGCGGAGCGTCAGTCTGCCGTTCCCGCGCCTGTTCACCGGCGACGGATAAATCCGCCGCCTGGGTTTGGGCCTCTGCCCAGGCAGCGCATTCCATGCGCTGCCGCCGGAGGTCGTCGCGCCTGTTCACCGGCGACGGATAAATCCGCCGCCTGGGTTTGGGCCTCAGGCCCAGGCAGCGCATTCCATGCGCTGCCGCCGGAGGTCGTCGCGCCTGTTCGTCGGCGACGGATAAATCCGCCGCCTGGGTTCGGGCTGCCGCCAGCCCAACGCGGGTAGGGGGCGACCAGCGTGTCGCCCCGCTGCCACCAGATCAACGAGGTGCTGAGACATCTCGTTAGGAGGTCTTTGATGCCATTCCCCGATTCGACTTTTGAACTGGCGCTGACCGGCGGGGACGACCCCCGCCACTACGTCGCCTTCGTGCCCGATGGAGAGGGAGGGCGGGCCGCCGAGCACGTTTTCGAGTGGCGCATTGACTCGGTGGCCCTGGCCCAGGACCTGGGCACGCTGGCCCGCGCCGCCCAGCGCGGCACCCCGCCCGAAAACGACCTCCACCGCACCTTTGGCCGCCGGCTCTTCGAGGCCGTCTTCGGCGGGCCGGTGGGGGAGTTGTGGCGGGCTCGCCGGGCCGAACTCCGACCCCGCCGCCGGCCGCTGCGCCTGGTGGTGCGCGTAGACCCCGCCACCGCCCGCCCCCTGCTCAACCTGCCCTGGGAGTACCTCCACGACGGGGACGACTTCCTGGCCCTCGACTGGCGCACCCCCATCTCCCGCCTCCCCTGGGGCATCGAGCCGCTGACGATGGAGCGGCTGGAGGAGCCGCTGCGGGTGCTGGTGCTCGTCGCCGCCCCGCTGGGGCTGAGTCAGAACGAAGTGCTCGACGCTCGTCAGGAGGAGGACATCATCCTGGGCGCACTGGGCGGCGCGCGGCGAATCGGGCCGGTGCAGATCGAGTTCGCCCCCAACGGCGCGTTAGAGACGCTGGAGCGGATGCTGGCCGAGTTCGACCCCCACATCCTCCACTTCACCGGGCACGGCGTCTTCGTGCGCCAACTCGACCGCGGCTTCCTGTTGATGGAGACCCTCGACGGGCGGAAGCGGGAGGTTCCCCACGAGGAGTTCGTCCGCCTCCTCGTCCGACGAGGCCGCTCCTTGCGCGGCGTCTTCCTCTCCGCCTGCCAGACGGCGGTCGCCCCCCGGACGGAGGGATTCCTGGATTTGGGGTCGAGCCTCCTGCGGGAGGGCATCCCGGCGGTGGTGGCGATGCAGTACAGCGTCCTCAACCGCTCCGCCATCCAGTTCGGCAGCGCGTTCTACCGCTCCATCGCCGACGGCGAGCCTGTGGACGAGGCGATGACCGAGGCGCGGGGAGTGCTGGCCGCCGAGGGCCCGAACACGGTGGACTTCGCCACGCCGGTGCTCTTTTTGGCCGACCCCCACTGCTTGCAGGTGGACGCGGCCGCGCTGCGCGAGCCGCCTCCCCAGGCCCAGATGGACCTGACCGGCGTGATGCGGGCGCAGCGGTTCGTGGGCCGCAGCGCGGAACTGCGCACCTTGCAGACCCACCTCGACCCGCGGACGGGCGACTGGCGCGCCGCCATCGTCCACGGACTGGGCGGGATGGGCAAAACGGTGCTCGCGGCGCGGCTGGCGGAGCGGATGGGCTCCCGCCTGGTCGGGGTGGTGGGCGTTCGCATGACGCCGACGACGACGGCCCAGGCCCTGCTGGAGCGGCTGGCCGATTTCCTCCTCCTGGGCAACGCCCGCTGGAACCATCCGGCCATCCCCGCCTTCATCGAGGCCAGTCGGCAGCCGGTCGCGCTGGAGGCCAAGGCGGCCTCCCTCATCGAGGTGCTGCGCGGCTTGCCGCTGCTGGTGATCCTGGATAACTACGAGGACGTGCTGCCGCAGGGTCAGGCGG
>JALWUZ010000682.1 GCA_027079895.1 Anaerolineae bacterium | reverse complement strand
ACCTAAGCCGACGTCGCCGCCGCCGACCAATCCCCCGCCGACCAACCCGCCGCCGACGAGCCCTCCGGCGACCGATACGCCGCAGCCGCGTTAGCCGCGCGGCCCTCGTCGAGGCGGCGGAACGCAAGGGCGGGAGCGACAGGAGGTACGGAATGGAACGCAATCCTTTGACGAAGATGACCGCCGTCTTTCTGTTGGGCCTGGCCGGTGTGTCACTGTTGGCCGTCGCCGTGGCGGCCCAGACCGGCCCGGCGGATTTCACCGGCTCGTCCGTGAGCGGCCCGGTGTACGCCCATCCGGGCGCGGTCATCTCCTTCACCATCGTGGCGGTCAACGCCGGCGGCCCCGTGCAGGCCGTCGCTCTCTCCGACACGCTGCCCTCCGGGACGGAGTTCGTCCCCGGCAGTTGCTCCTACCGGGACGCCGTCGGGGTGTGGCCGTGCGACCAATCCGCCCCCCATCCGATGTGGCGCGAGAATTTCGCCGCCGGAGGGCGCATCACCACCACCTTCGCCGCGACCGTCACCGCCGGGACGCTCCGCTTCCCGCTGGTCAACCGCGCCTATCTCGCTTGGGAGGGCGGGCGGCAGGAGATGGTCTTCACTACGACGGTGCTGGACGCCTTCCCCGACTTCGCCGGTTCCTACAAAGTCGGCAGCCCCCAGGCGGAGGCGGGGGATCTGCTCACCTACACCATCGTGGCGGTGAACAGCGGCGACTCGGTGACGGGCGTCGTCCTGAGCGACCCACTGCCGGCCGGGGCCGCGTTCGTCGCCTGCCGGTACGAGGACGGGGAGACGGTTCTCCCGTGTGAGCCGCCGACGCTGTGGACGCGCTCCCTCGCTCACGGCGGGCGCATCACCACCACGATGACGCTCCGTCTGACGGCGGGGACCCTGCGATGGCCGCTGCGCAATTGCGCCCGGCTCGCCTGGGAGGGTTTGCAGAAGGAGATGTGCGCCGTCACGCTGGCGAACCCGACCGCCTATGTCTACCTGCCGCTGGTGCTGCGCAACTACGCCCCCTTCAACAACGGTGATTTCTCCGACGGGCTGCGGTGGTGGGGCGTCGGTTCCAGCGGCGGGATGCAGGTCGCCCTCGTCACCGAGTTGTACGACGGGGAACGGGTGGCTGGTCAGGCCGCCGTCCTGGGGGGCGATGACGAGGTGTATGAGGATGGGGAGGTGCCGCTGGGTTACGGGGCGCTGTGGCGGGCCATCTACGTGCCGGATAGCCCCGACGCGGCCCTCACTATCCGCTACCGGGTGGTGAGCCACGATGTGGTGTTCGGGCAGCAGACCGCGCGTTATTTCGACGACCTGGAGGTCGCCATTGACCGGAAGCCCTGGGAGGCGACCAACGCCGAACGGAACGCCGCCGGGTGCGACGGGACCGCCCCGGTGCCGGCGGTGCTGGACGCGGACAGCAGCGGGATGCTCTTCTGCGACGGCAATCGGAGCGGCCGGCCGACCGGCTCCGATGACCTCTACGATTCCGGCTGGAAGACCGTCACCGTCAACCTGGGCCCGTCGTTGCGCGGACGGCAGATCACGCTGTACTTGGTGAACTTCAATCGCGTGGATCACTTCTGGAACACGTGGAGTTACATTGACTGGGTGAGTGTCTCCTGGTAGTTCTATCGCGGGCGGGGCAATACGAGGAAAGGAGTGTGTCAAAATGAAGACTAGATTCCATCTCATCGCAGCGTCCGCTTTGCCCGCCCTCATCGCGGTGGCGGCGGTCGCCCTCTTGTTCGTTCTGTTGCACGGTGCGCCGGCAATGGCGCAGGGGGGGCCGGATTTCTCGGCCTCCTACAAAACCGGCCCGCTGTACGCCCCGCCTGGCGGCGTCGTCACCTACACCATCGTAGTCGTGAACGACGGCGCACCGGCGCAGGGGGTCGCGCTGGCCGACGACCTGCCCGGCGGCGTGACCTACATCTCCAACAGTTGCTCCTACGATGACGGCGAGGGGGTCTGGGAGTGCGGCCCGCTGAGCCATCTGTGGGAGTCCAACATCCGCACTGGGCAGCGCATCACCACCACGTTGGCGGTGCGGGTGAACGTGGGCACGCTCTTCTGGCCGCTGGTCAACCGGGCCACGCTCACCTGGGGAGGCGAGCAGAAGGAGATGACCTTCACCACGACGGTGATGGCCGACCTGCCCGATTTCTCCACGTCTTACAAGACCGGGCCGCAGTACGCCCATCCGGGGGATGTCATCACTTACACCATCGTAGCCGTCAACAGCGGTGCTCCGGCGCAGGGGGTGATGCTCTCCGACACGCTCCCCGGCGGTGTGGTGCCGGTGCCCGGCGGCTGTTTCTACGACGACGGGGCGGTGAAGTGGGCTTGCGGGCCGTTGGAGCATCTGTGGACGCTGAACTTCCCATCCGGCAAGCGGGTCACGACCACTATCGCCGTCACGGTGATGGCGGGCACTTTGCAGCAGCCGTTGACCAATCGCGCCCGCATCACCTGGGAGTACGGGCGGCAGGACGTGGCTTACACCGTGACCACCGCCGATGTCTTCCCGGACTTCACCGGTTCCTACAAGCGCGGCACGGCGTGGGCGGAGGTGGACGGCCTGGTCACTTACACCATCGTGGCCGTGAACCGCGGCGACGCGGTGACGGGGGTCTCCCTCTCCGACCCGGTGCCGACGGGCCTGGAGTTCGTCTCCTGCCGTTACGAGAGAGCCGGGGGGAGCAGTGGGTTGTCCTGCACGCCGCCGCTGCTGTGGGACGAGGATATGCCGACCGGCGCACGGCTGACCACGACTTTGATGTTCCGCGTGACCGGCGGCACCTTGCAGTTCCCGCTGCGAAACTGCGCCACGCTGCATTGGAGCGATTCCTGGCGCGAGGTGACGAAGGAACTGTGCTCGACGACGATCCTCAATCCGATGAGTTACCTCTACCTGCCGATCATCGCCCGCAACATGGCGCCCCCGCCGCCGCACGATTCTTACGAGCCGAACGACACACCGGCCCAGGCCTTCGGGCCGTTGGAGTCGGGGCGGGTGTACAAGTCTTACATCTGGGACGAGGACGACCAGGACGATTACTACTACTTCGTCCCGGCGTCCACCGCTGTAGTGAGCGTCACTCTGACCAACATCCCGGTGGGCTGCGATTACGACCTGTACGTCTACTACGAGTCCGGCGGCAAGTACCTCATCCAGGCCATCTCTAATCAGGGGGGGAACAACGACGAGTTCGTCACGTTCACGCCGGTGGCCGGACGGAGTTACTACATCCGAGTCTATCGGTACGCCGGGTCAGACTCCGAGAACCCTTACCACCTGTCGGTCATCTACAACTAGGAGGTCGTGGCAAGGTGATAGTCTGTCCTAGATGTGGTGCTCAACAGCCCGACGGAACGACGACCTGCGCCGTCTGCGGGGCGGCGTTGGCGCCTCCGCCTCCGGCGGAGCAGCATGCACCGACGCTCATCGCGCCCCGTTGTCCCCGATGCGGGGCCACGCTCCCGCCCGATGCTTTGTTCTGCGAGCAGTGCGGCGCACCGGTGGCCGAGCCGAAGAAGCCCGTCCCGCCGCCGATCGAGGCCGGCCCCGTGACCGGCGGCGGGGCGGAGGTGTGCCCGCACTGCGGGGCGGAGTTGGTGCCCGGCAGCCGGTTCTGTGACCAGTGCGGCGAGCCGGTGGGGATTCCGGCGACGCCGCCCCGTCCACCGGAGCAGCCGCCGGCCGCGCCGCCGTCGGC
>JALWUZ010000681.1 GCA_027079895.1 Anaerolineae bacterium | reverse complement strand
GCCATCGAAAGCGAGATGTTGCCGGAGACGGACGGGGTCGCCGCCACCTCCGCCACCATCCGCCGCTCGCTGGTGGAGGATTACGGCTACGACGGGCGCATCCTCTTCCTCCCCCCCTGCGTGGACACCGAGACGTTCCATCCCCGCCCTGTGCCGGACGACGACCCGCTCTGGGAGTTCCTGAGCCGCCAGTCCGGGCTGCCGGAGGACGAAATCCGGCCCCGTCGAATCATCGCCGAGGTAAGCCGCACCGACACGACGAAACGGAAGGATGTCCTGCTGCGGGCCTTCGCCGCCATACGGGACCGCTTCCCGGACACCCTGTTGGTCTTTTCGCTGGACGACACCAAGCGGGAACTGGCGGTGCGGCTGCGACGGCTGATGGACTCCCTGGGGCTGCGGGACTGCGTCGCCGCCTACATCCCGGACGAGATTCTGCCGTCGCTCTACGCCGCCGCCGCGGTGTACTGCACCCCGTCGGTTATGGAGGGGTTCGGGATGTCGGCCCAGGAGGCGGCGGCGACGGGGGTCCCGGTCGTAGCCAGCCACCTGGTGCCGTTCGTGACGGAGTATCTGCTGGGGGACGAGGCGGAGGAGCGGGAGTGCGACGGTCGCACGGTGCGCCTGGGGCGGGCGGCGGTCGTCGTCCCGGCGGACGACGTAGCGGGGTTCGCCTGCGCCCTGGGGTTGCTGCTGGGGGACGAGCCCCTCCGGGCGCGGATGGGGGAGGCGGCCTACCGCATCACCATCCCCTACTTCACCTGGCCGAGCCGGGTGCGGGCTTTCGTAGACGAGATCGGCTGATGGGCAGACCGCCGTCCCTGTTCTTGAGATTCGACGCCCGCCGCCTCTTGGTGGCGATCCTCTTCGTCGCCGTCTTCACGATGGCGGCCCGCGCCCCCGCCGACACCGACACCTGGTGGCACTTGCAGGCCGGCCGGGCGACCTGGGAGAGCGGCCACATCCTCCGCAGCGACATCTTCTCCCACACCCGACAGGGGCAGCCCTGGATCAATCACAGTTGGCTCAGTCAGGTGCTCCTCTACCTGCTGTTCCACCATTTCGGCTACGCCGGATTGGGGCTCTTTCAGGCCCTCGTCGTCACCCTGGCCTTCGGCTTCGTCTACGCCCAGATGGAGGGGCCCGTTTTCCTCCGCGCCCTGGTCATCATCCTGGCCGCCGCTGCTTCGGCGGTGATCTGGATCGCCCGCCCGCAGTTGCTCTCTTTCCTGCTGACCGCCGTCGTCGGCTACCTGCTCCACCTCTTCAAGTGGCGGCGGGTCAACCGGCTGTGGCTGCTCCCGCCGCTCTTCGTCCTCTGGGTCAACCTGCACGGCGGGTACGCCCTGGGCTTCATCCTCCTGGCCGGGTTCCTGGCCGGGGAGGTGTTCAACCACCTGCTCCCCTACCCGCCGGACGCCGACGCTCCCCGGCTCCCCTGGCGGGCGATTGGGCTGGTGACGCTGGTCGCCGGGCTCTCCTTCCTCTGCCTGGTGCTCAATCCCTACACGACCCGGATGTGGACTTATTACCTGGAGACGGTGCGCATCAACGTCCTCCAGGATTTCATTCAGGAGTGGCAGTCGCCGAACTTTCACCCGCTGTCGGCCCAGCCGTTCATCTGGCTCTGGCTGGCGACGTTGGCGGCGGTGGGACTGTCGGGCCGTCGGCTGGACGGCGTGGACCTGGCGTTGGTCGCCGGACTGTCCTACTCCGCGCTGCTGGCCGGGCGGAACATCGGCCCCTTCGCGCTGGTGGCCGCGCCGGTGCTCAGTCGGCACGCCGCCGCGGCCCTCGACCGGTGGACGGCGGCGGCGCGGGCGCGGGGGTGGCTGGGCCCGCCGCGCCGTCGAAGGGAGACGGGCGTCGCGCCGCGCTGGGCTCTGGTCAACTGGCTGCTGCTGACGCTGGTCGTGCTGGCCGCCGGAGCGAAGGCCGCCGTCCCCTGGAGCGCGGCCTTCAACCGCGCCCACGAGCGGGAGACGCTGCCGGTGGGCGGCATCGAGTGGATTCGGGCCCACCGTCCGCCGGGGGAGATGTTCAACAGTTACAACTGGGGCGGCTACCTCATCTGGCACCTGTGGCCCGACTACCGCGTCTTCGTGGACGGGCGTACGTTCCTCTACGGCGACCGTCTGCTGCGGGAGTACCTGCGGGTGCGGGCCGCCGCGCCGGGCTTCGAGGATGTGCTGGACGAGTACGGCGTCAACCTGGTGCTGGTCGAGGCCGGGAGTTGTACCGCCGTCGCCCTGGCCGCCGACGAGGACTGGACGGAGGTCTACGCCGACGACATCGCCGTCATCTTCACCCGGCGGCCGCCCCTCGCCGCCGCCCGCCAGCCCGACCGGAGGTGATGATCGCTTGCTACCCTTGCTCAAACTGACCCTCGTCTTCGCCGCCATCGTGCTGTTGATTGGCCGCCGGTGGAATCTGGGCCTGGTGCTCATCCTGGCCGCCGTCGCCGTCGGTCTCCTGTTCTCCTACCCGCTGCCGGAGGTCGTGCGGGCCGTCCTGCTGACCGCCGTTGACCTCCTCACCTTGCGGCTGGCTCTGGCGGTGGTGCTGATTATGGTGCTGGGCGAACTGCTGCGTCAGACGGCCGGGCTGACGGGGATGATCGAGTCGCTCCAGCAGTTGATTCCCGACGGGCGGGTCGTCATCGCCGCCCTGCCGGCCCTGATTGGGTTACTGCCGATGGTCGGCGGGGCGATGTTCTCCGCGCCGCTGGTGGACGAGGTCGGCGCCCGCCTGGGGGTCTCTCCGGCCCGCAAGACTTTCGTCAACTACTGGTTCCGGCACATCTGGGAGCCGGTCTTCCCCCTCTACCCCTCGCTGATGCTGGGGGCGGCCCTCCTGGGGCTGACGATGCCTCAGGTGGCCCGTCTGGCCTGGCCGCTGTTGGTCGCCGCCGTCGCCGGCGGGACGCTCTTCGGCCTGGTGGGGATGCCCCGGCACGGCGACCAGGTCTTTCAGCCGGACGCCGACGCCCCGCCCCCGCTGCTGCTCCTGGCGCGGAGCGTCTGGCCCATCCTGCTGGTCATCGTCCTCTCGCTGACGCTGCCGGTGGATGAGCGGTTCACTCTCATCGCCGCCCTGCTCATCACCCTGACGCTGGTGGTGGTCGTCCAGCGCGTCCCGTTGGGGGAGATGGTGACGATTCTGCGGGAGCGGGTCCCCTGGACGTCGGTGATCGTCATCTTCGGCGCGTTGATCTTCCGGGCGGTGCTGGAGCGCAGCGGCGCGATGGTGGCGGTCTCCGGCGGATTGGCGAGTCTGCGGGTGCCGCCGGTGCTGGCCGCTTTCGGGCTGCCCTTCATCGCCGGGCTGCTGACGGGGATGATGGCGGCGGCCTACAGCATCGGCTTTCCGGTCATCCTGCCGCTCCTGGCCGCCGCCGACGGAAGCGTCGCCGCCGCCTGGAAGGTCTGGCTACTCGCGGCGGGGCTGGCGGGGACGATGCTCTCGCCGGTTCACCTCTGCCTGGCTCTGACCCGCGTCTACTTCAAGGCGGAGTGGGGGGCGGTGTACCGCTTCCTCATCCCCGCCGCTCTGCTGGTGGTCGCTACGGCGGGGGCGATTTTGTGGAGCGGGACTCTTTAGGGGGCGGCGGTTGTCGGTTTGCCATCCCTCCAAAACCGAGTATAATCCCCTCCCGTAGAACAAATCCATCTCCGACCCACTCCCCCTAAGGGCTCCGCCTATGGGGGATGGGCGATAGGGTGAGG
>JALWUZ010000680.1 GCA_027079895.1 Anaerolineae bacterium | reverse complement strand
CTGTTGGGGTTGACCTACCGCCTCGCTACTGACGACAAGTCACATCGCACACACCCTCCCTTCGCCTGCCGGGACGGAGTGGCCTACTCGTCACTCCCCCTGTTTTCCCCTCCACGCTCCTCTTGGGACGACGGGCGAGCCTTCGGGAGCGTGAAGTAGAAAGTCGTCCCCTCGCCGACGGTGGACTCCAGCCATACTCTCCCCCCCCAAGTCTCGACGATCTTCTTCACCAGCGAGAGGCCGATGCCGGTGCTGTCTATGTCGCCGGTCTGCTCCGGCGGCCTCAAGGTCTGGAAGATCTGGAAAATCTTGTCGTAATATTTCTCCGCGATGCCGGGGCCGTTGTCGCGCACGCTGAACAGCCAGTAGGCTCTCTCGTCCTTACACCCTACTTCCACCAACCCCTCCGGCTTGTCCATAAACTTGATGGCGTTGCTCAACAGGTTCTGGAACACCTGGCTCAAGCGGGTGCGCTCCCCGATGACCGTGGGGAGTTCGCCGCTGATGACGACCCGGATGTGCTCCGGCGGGCCGAGCATATCCACGATCTCCGTCACCAGGGCGTTGAGGTCCACCGGCTTCTCCCGCTCCTTGACCCGCCCGATGCGGGAGTACTGGAGGATGCCCTCGATGAGGTTGTGCATGTGCTTCGTCCGCCCGACGAGCAGCCGGAGTTTCTCCTTGCCGTCGTCGTCCAGCACGGCGGCGTAATCCTCGGCCAGCCACATGGAAAGTTGGGTGATGGCCCGCAAAGGGGCCTTGAGGTCGTGGGAGACAATGTAGGCGAAGTCGTCCAACTCGCGGTTGAGAGCCGCCAGACGTTTGTTCGCCAGGCGTAACTCGGCCGTCCTTTCCGCCACCCGTCGTTCCAGTTCGTCGGCGTAACGGCGGATTTGCTCGTGCAGACGGGATTGCTGGATGGCGACGGACAACTGGTCGGCCACTTCCCGCACGATCTCGATCTGCTCGGCGGTGAGCACGTCGAGGGTATCAGTGCCCACGCTAATGGCTCCGATGAGTTCCCCGCGTGACAACAACGGTGCGCTGACAATAGAACGCCCCCCGGCCTCACTGAAGAGCGCGACCGCTGGGGGCAGAGGAGAAGGCAATTCCAGCACATCCCTAATAGCCTGTACTCGCCCCAGGCGCATGTTTTCGAGCAGGTCTTCGATCCCATTCAGGGGCAGTGTGACTTGCCGGCCGGCGGTATCCGCCCCGTGAAGAGCGATGGCGTGAGCCACGTGCTCATCCCAATCGAACAAAGTGACTGCGGCGATGGTATACGGCACCGAACGGCGCAGACGCCGCAGGACGACCCCGGCGACACCCTCCGGCGACCAGGCTTCCAGAATCGCGCGGTCAATCTCGTGCAGCAGGCTGAGGCGGTTGGCGTATTGCCGCAACGACTCCTCGGCTGTCCGGCGGTCGGTGATGTCCTGGAAAGTTGCCAAAAAGGCTCCCTTTGGGAAGGAGAGCGCGGTCACGTGGACGACGACCCAGCGAGCGTCACCGTCGGGCTGCCTCAGGAGTCGGATTTCAACCCCTCCGGTGATGGGGCGCAAGGGCTGAAGGACCGGACGGTCGTCGGGATAGAGCAGGTCTCTCAGGCGGCGTCCCACTACCTCTTCCGCCGGGCAGCGGCAGATGGCGGTGAAAGCCTGATTGGCGTAGATGACCTGCTCCGCGGTGGTGACGACGATACCAATCGGGGCTCGGTCGGCCAGGGCAAAATACTGACGCTCCAACTGTTGAGAAGCGTCGCGGGCCCGGAGCAGAGCCGCCACCCGCGCCTGGAGTTCGTTGGCCTCGATCGGGGTGGTGATGACCTCATCCACGACGCGCCACAGTTGATTGGAGGCCAGCCGCACATCTCGTCTGGTCGTCACCAGGAGAAACGGCAACAGAATCGGGTGCTCGCGCTCTCTCCGTTGCCGCACGCGCTCGGACAGGTGGGTGAAGGCGGCTCCGTCCAGCACCCCCAGGTCGAACTCCCCGTCCAGGCCATCCCCCTCTTCAGGTGTCACGACCTGGTACTGTGACGACAGTCGCTCCCGCAGCAGTTGGCGGTTCTTCTTGTTGTCCAGGAGTAGCAGTATGCGGCTCATCGCCCACTCCAAAGGGCTTCAGGACTCTGTCGCCGGCTTGACCCATTCCGGTACCCCTCTGAGGATGCCGCGCAACTCCGTCAACGGGCGGCCCACTTTGATGCCGTAGCGGGTGATCTCGATCTCGCGCAAAGTCTTCTCGAAATCGCTCAGCCGTTTCTTCAGCACCCCGATAGCCTTGCGCATTTCCCCGCCGATCTCCAGGTAGCGGATGAAGATGATGTTGTCGGCCAGATAACTGATACCCGACTCGGTGGGGCTGAAGTCGCCGGTGATGTTCTGCAACTCATTGACGAGCAGGCAAGTCACGCCGACATTGGACAGGTATTTGCCGACAGCGTGCAGGTGGGCGACGAGGTCCCCGCCGCGCACGGAGAGACGGTATCCGGCGACGCTGTCAATCATCACCATTGCCACGCCGCGCTCCTCCACCTCCTGCCGCACCAGATGGGCGAACTCGTCCGCCGTGAACTGCAACGGCTCCACCCGCACCAAGTTGAGCACTCCCCGTTCCACCATCTTGGCGGCCGGGATGTTGACAGACTGGCAGCGGCTGAGAATGTTCTCCGGCCGCTCATCGAAGGCGTAGACCACCGACCGCTCACCGCGTCCGGCGGCCTCCTTCACGAACTGTAACCCCAGGGTAGTTTTCCCCACACCGCTAGGCCCGGTGATAATGGTGACCGTGCCCCGTTCCAGTCCCCCGTGCAGCAACTCGTCCAGCGACGGCACGCCGGAGGAGATAATCTCCAGGGGTACATCGCGCTTGTACTCATCCGGCAGCAGACGCGGGAAGATCTCCATGCCCCGGTCGCTCAACTTGACGGCGTGAACCCCCTCGCGGAAGTCGGAACCGCGAAACTTGGGCACGGAGATGGAGTGAGTAGTTCCGTCGAACTCCAGTTCCAGCACCCCGTCGGCGAGGAATTGCAGGTCGGCGTCCGGGGCCTCGATGCTGCTTTCCGAGGTGAAGAGCACCGTAGCCCCCATCTCCATCAGAAAACGGAGGAACGAGAGCACCTGCTTGCGGAACTGGAAAGCGTCCGGGGAAAGGTAGCGGAACTGGGTCATCGAATCAATGAAGACCCGTGTGGGGGCAATTTTGCGCGTGCGTTCCACAATCTGGCGAGTGATCGGCTCTCGCTCCACCTCCGCCGGGGAGAAAATATCGTAGGTTTCGACATTGGTGAAGAAATCAGACGAGGGGCTCAGATCGAGGAAGGCGACCGCGGACAGGTCAATGTGGATCGTAGCGGCGTTCTGGCGGATTTGCTCCTCCGGCTCTCCCAGGGTGATGAACAGCACCGGCTCGCCGTTGGAAGCCCCGGCGGCCAGGAAGTGCATCCCCAAAGTAGTCTTGCCGGTGCCGGGCCCGCCGCGCACCAGGTAGGCCCGATTGGGCACCAATCCACCGTGGAGAATCTCGTCCAATCCGGCGACGCCGGTGGATACACGGGCAGGGGGTTTCGACTTCATCATCATCCCTCCCAGACTATGAGTTTCAAGAAGACCTGCTGGCCGCTCGAATCTCGACAAGGGCGGTCGGCCAAGAGTATACTACAAAGTGGGATTCTGACAATCAATCTCACGCACCGGCTTGCACGACACCGTAGGCCCGCTC
>JALWUZ010000679.1 GCA_027079895.1 Anaerolineae bacterium | reverse complement strand
CATGACCTACGCCATCAGCACGATGGGGGCCGACCACACCTCCGGCTACACCATCGCCCCGGAGATTCTGGCCTGCGGCGGCGACGTGGATCAGTTCGACATCAACAAGGCGGACTTGGTGCGGGCTTTCCAGTACACCACCGCCTTCATTGATTCCTCCGGCCATTGCCTCTTCATCGCCTTCGCCATCCTGGACATCGCCGAGGGGTTCGAGGGGCTGGTGGAGGAGGTCAACGGGCTGCTGGGCGTCGAGTGGACGGCGGACGACGTGACTCGCATCGGCAAGGAGATTTTGGACAAGGAGGTGGCCTTCAACCGGGCGGCGGGCTTCACCAAAGCGGACGACCGGCTGCCGGAGTTCATGCGGTACGAGAAGTTGCCGCCTCACGATGTGGTGTGGGACGTGCCGGACGAGACGCTGGACGCCGTGTTCGGCGAGTAAGATACTGTCTCTTTCCGCGACGCGCAGACCCGACGGGCCCGGTGGCCGGTCGGGTCTGTTTGTCCGGTCATCGGAGGGTAGGCGATGGCATTGCCATCGCCTACCCATTTGTTCGTTCCCACGCTCCGGCGGGAGAACGCCGGTTCGGGACGGCTACTTGCCACCTTCTCCCCTATGAGGTAAACTAACCGCAATCACGCTCAAGGAGGTTGTGGTGAAAAGTTACCGCAAGGAACTATGGTTCAACGTCCCCACGCGGCGGGCCTTCATCAACATCACCCCCCAGGTGCGCCAATGTCTGCGGGAGAGCGGCATCAAGGAGGGGTTGGTGCTGGTGAACGCCATGCACATCACCGCCTCGGTGTTCATCAACGACGATGAGCCGGGGCTGCACCAGGATTACGAGGACTGGCTGGAGGAACTCGCCCCTCACGAGCCTATCAGCCGGTACCGCCACAACCGCACCGGCGAGGACAACGGCGACGCCCACCTGAAGCGGCAGGTGATGGGGCGGGAGGTCGTCGTGGCCGTCACCGACGGGCGGCTGGACTTCGGCCCCTGGGAGCAGATCTTCTACGGCGAGTTCGACGGTCGCCGCCGCAAGCGGGTCCTGGTCAAAATCATCGGCGAGTGAGATGGAGACTTCCACGACTTTCTCGCTCACCCTGACCGGGATGGCGCACGGCGGCGCGGCCCTGGGGCGGTATGCCGGACGGGTCATCTTCGTCCCCTACGCGCTGCCCGGCGAGACGGTGCGGGTCGCCATCACCCTGGACAAAGGCCGCTACGCCTTCGCCCGTCTGCTGGAGGTGGAGAGTCCCGCGCCGGAGCGGATCGTTCCGGCCTGTCCCTACTTCGGCCCCGACGGCTGTGGCGGCTGTCATTGGCAGCACGTGGAGTATCAGGCCCAGTTGCGGCTCAAGGCGGCGGTGCTGAACGACCAACTCACCCGCATCGGCGGCCTCGCCGACCCGCCGGTGAAGGCCGTGCTGCCGGACGAATCCGGCTGGGAGTACCGCAATCACGCCCAGTTCCATCCGGCGGCGGACGGCGGGCTGGGGTTCCAGGCCGCCGACGGGAGCGGCGTCGTCCCGGTGACGGAGTGCGCCCTGCTCCATCCTCTGCTGGCCGACCTGTACGCCGCCCTCGACGTGGAGGGGGAGTGGGAAGGGCTCGTCCGCCTCTCGCTGCGGGCCGGGGTCGCCACCGGAGACCAGATGCTGATCTTCGAGATGGAGGACGACCTGCCCCCCGCCCTGGAGACCGACATGCCCGTTTCGTGCGTCCTGCTGCTCTCCGACGGAGAGCACGTCAACCTCATCGGACGCAACTACATCGCCGAGGAGGTGGCCGGACGCCGCTACCGCGTCTCCGCGCCGTCCTTCTTCCAGGTCAACACCGGACAGGCCGGCCGTCTGGTGGAGCAGGTGCTCACCTACCTCGACCTGCGGGGGGATGAGACGGTGTTGGACGCCTACTGCGGCGTGGGGCTGTTCACCGTCCCGCTGGCGGAGCGGGCGGGGATGGTCGTCGGCGTGGAGCGCACTCCCGCCGCCGTCGCCGACCTGCTGGAGAACACGGCCGC
Organism: Anaerolineae bacterium; assembly: GCA_027079895.1. Lineage (GTDB taxonomy): Bacteria > Chloroflexota > Anaerolineae > B4-G1 > B4-G1 > JALWUZ01. Next base: position 1,726 of record JALWUZ010000679.1, on the reverse strand, counting down.
TTTCGACAACGTGGAGGTGATCGAGGGGCCGGTGGAGGCGGTGCTGCCGGAGTTGGATGTCGGGCTCGACGCGGCGGTGGTGGACCCGCCCCGCGCCGGGCTCGCGCTGCCGCTGCTCGACGCGCTGGTCGCCGCCCGGCCCTCCCGCCTGGTCTACGTCTCCTGCGACCCGGCCACGCTGGCCCGCGACGCTAAACGGCTGTTGCGGGCTGGGTATCAACTGGCGGAGGTGCAGCCGGTGGACATGTTCCCCCAGACTTATCACGTGGAGAGCGTGTCGCTGTTCGTCGCCGACCGGGGGGCGGAGGGTGGCTAGCAGGCCCGCGCTCGCACCGGACGCCCCGGATGAGCACGCCGTCAGGCAGATGCTCATCCCCGCCGGCGTCGCCTACGGCCTGTTCTACGGCCTGGGGTTCTCCCTGTTCGCCTGGGGGTACGACGGCTGGCAACTGTCCGCCGCCTCCGCCGCGTCCCCCTGGGCGAAACTGGCCCTCGGTCTGCCTCCGGTGCTCGTCTTGAGCGGTGTGGTGGGCGGGCTGGCCGCCGCCATCTCACAGGCCGGCGTCTCCGCCATCCTCTGGGCTGTCTGCGGCTGGATGCTGGGGCTGATCGCCGGCCATCTCCCTTTCGACGGCGGCAACATCTGGGTCTGGGTCAGCGACCGCCGTCTGTGGGGCGAGATCATCCTCCCCTACGACTACGCGGCGACGGTGCGCACGACGTTGGTCGTGTTCTCCTGCGCGGCGGCGGGGGTGCTCGTCGGCCTCGCCGAGAGCGCGGCGGTTCAGTGGGCCTGGGACGTGGGGAGCGGCGACCGGCTGAGGTGGCGCAGTTATCTGGTGCTGCTCATCGTCGGAGTGGTGGCCGCTCTCCCTGCGGCGGCCATCGTCAACAGCCTGATTGACGAGCCGCTGCGCGTCCACCAGGTGGTCGTGGGGCAGACCGTCAGCGCGGCCCGGAATCCGGCGGCGTCAGACTCAGTCTCCGAGGCCGACCTGCGCTCCTTGCGGCCTTTCCTGGATTCCATCGGCGGCGGGTACACGAGTTATTTCGTCTCCTTCGGCGCGGACACGAAGAGTTGGCATTCCGCCTACGTGGACCTGGCCTTCGAGGACGGCTTTCTGCTGCGCTGCGTCACGTCGGGGCGGCACGTGATCTACTGCGACGACTACTCCCGCCGCTTCGCCGGCTGGATGTCCGACTTGGTGCGGGCCGGGCTGTACGGCGAGCGTCCCTGGGAAGAGGCCACGGTGCGCCGTCTGAAGGTCGGCGATGAGGTGTTGGCTGTTTTGGAGGCCAATCGGGACTATCTCGCCGAGGAGTACGTCCTGAGCCGGGAGGAGGTGGCCGGGCGGGTCTTCCTGACCGCCCATTTCGCCGACGGGGCCGCGATGACCTGTCTCTTTCACGGCGCGGCTCCGGTGGTGGCGGAACGGTGTGTCTTCGGCGAGTGAGATTCCCGCGTCCCCCGCGCTCCCGCGCAAAAAAGCGGGCTTGGCGGATTACCCGTCAAGCCCGCTTTCTGTGTCAGCGGCTCAGACTCAGTAGTTTCTGAGCACCACCGGCAGGAAGAGGCGGTGTCCGCCGGACTCCGCGCCGAAGGTGCCGAACCGGCTGAACCCCATCAGCCAGGCTTTCAGGGTGTTCAGGGCGGCGTACAACGCTTGTCCCTCACCAGGCCGCTCGCCGATGCGCTCCCAGTACCCCGGCGACGGTATCCAGCGGT
>JALWUZ010000678.1 GCA_027079895.1 Anaerolineae bacterium | reverse complement strand
CAGCGGGGCGATTCCAGGGCGAAGTGCGCCCCGCCGTCGTGACTCTTCCACAGCGTGACGCAGCCGGGGAACGGGGCGGGGTCGCCGCAGCCGTCGAGCACCCCCGCCGACTGGTGGCTGGCGTGCAGGTACGACCAGAACTCCCCGCCGCCGCGGTAGACGGTATCCGACTCCCCCACCGGCAGCCCCACGTCGTAGATCTCCAGCACCCACTCGGCGGCCCCAGCCCAGAACTCCTCCAGCGTGGCGAAGGCCCGGCCCGGCGGCGGCGACGGTGAGAACGCGGCCGTCGTCGGCGTCGGGGGGAGCGGCGTGTTCGTCGGCGGTGGCGGTGCTGTTGGCATGGCGGTCGGCGTAGCGGTCGGGGTAGGAGTGGAGGTGACGGTCGGGGTGGGGGTTGGCGTGGCGGTCGGTGTGGCCGTTGGAGTGGCCGTCGGCGTATCCGTCGGGGTGACGGTGGCCGTCGCCGTCGGGGTGAAAGTCGGCGTTGGGGCGAGCGTGTACGTCGGCGGCAACGCGCCGGGGCCCGCGCAGCCGGACAGGAGCAGGGCCAGGGCGAACAGCAGGGGCGGGATTCTGGGTCTCATCGGACGTTCACCGCGCCTATGATACCACGAACCACCGCCCGTCGCAACAACCGTATGGTGGAGGGCGCTGGGTAGGCGATGGCAGTGCCATCGCCCACCCCTTTGGCCGTAAGCACGAGAGCCTTGAAAAGCCCCAAAATTCCGGCCACGTTTGATTGACAGGCCGCCCATAATCTGCTAAAATAGCGGCGTTTGTAAAAGCAGTCGAATCACCACTACACGAGGAGGTACACGAAATGGCTGAAGAAATGGTCGGGACACCTACGGGCGGCGAGGAAATCACCCAGGACGACAAATTATGGGCTCTCCTGAGTTACATCTTCTGCCCCCTGGTAGGCATTATCGCGCTGTTGCTCGAGGACAAAAAGAATCGCCCCTTCATCAAGTACAACGCCGTGCTGTCCATCATCTTGGGGATTTTGATCATCGTGCTCAGTGGGGTCTGCATCGGTGTGCTGGTCTGGTTCTACGCCATCTACCTGGGCATCAAGTCCTACCAGGGCGAGGTGGTCGAAGTGCCGGTGCTCTCCGATTTCGTGAGGAACCAGGGCTGGGCCTAAACATCCGCTCGATTGCTGGTGACGGTAGGGGCAGGTTTTCGCATCTGCCCCTATCGTGTCGTTTGTGACGGTGACGGCGTATGAACAGGGTCTCTGGGAAACGTTGGCAGGTCGCGCCGCCGGCTCCGGCGACGCACCGCGCCCGTTTCCCTGACCTGCATCCGCTCGTCGTGCAGGTGCTCTACAACCGGGGCGTCACCGCGCCGGAGGACGTGACCGCCTTCCTCAACGGAGAGACGGCGGGGGAGACCAACCCTTTCTCGCTGGCGGATATGCCCGCCGCCATCACCCGGTTGCGCCGGGCTTTGCGGAAAGGGGAGTCCATCGCCGTGTACGGCGACTTCGACGCCGACGGTGTCTCGGCGACGGCCCTCCTGGTGCAGACCATCCGCGCCCTCGGCGGGGACGTGCGCCCTTACATCCCCCATCGCGTGGACGAGGGGTACGGGCTGAACAAGGACGCGCTGACCCGCCTGGCCGCCGACGGCGTCCGCCTCGTCGTCACCGTAGACTGCGGCGTCCGCTCTGTGGAGGAGATCGCCCACGCCCGGCGGCTGGGGATGGACGTCATCGTCACCGACCACCACTCCATCGGCGACGAATTGCCGGAGGCGGCCGCCGTCGTAGACCCCAAGCGCACCGACAGCCGCTATCCGTTCCGCGAACTGGCCGGGGTCGGAGTGGCCTACAAACTGGCCCAGGCGTTGCTCCGCAGCCACCGCCAGACCCCCATCGTGGCCCATCCGGTGCGCCTGGACGAGGACGACCTGATAGACCTGGTCGCCCTGGGCACCGTGGCCGACATGGTGCCGCTGCTGGGCGAGAACCGCTACCTGGTGCATCGCGGGCTGGAGCGGCTCAACCGCATGGAGCGGCCGGGCATCGAGGCGTTGTGCCGTCAGGCGGGCATCGCGCCGGGTCGGGTGAACGCCACCGCCATCGGCTTCAGCCTGGGGCCCCGGGTCAACGCCGCCGGACGCCTGGCCCACGCCCTCACGGCCTACAACCTCCTGGCGACCGACTACCGGACGGAGGCGGACAAACTGGCCGCCGACCTGGACCGGCTGAATCGGGAGCGGCAGCGGCTCACCAGGGAGACGCAGGAGCGGGCGCGGCAGCAGATTCGGGCTGCGGAGGACTCCTACCTGATCTTCGCCGCCGGCGACGACTTCCCCGCCGGAGTGGTGGGCCTGGTCGCCAGCCGCTTGGTGGAGGAGTTCTACCGCCCGGCGGTCGTCGTCGAGGTCGGCGACGAGGTCAGCCGCGGCTCCGCCCGCTCCATCCCGGAGTTCCACATCACCCACGCGCTGGACGAGTGCGCCGACCTGCTCATCAGACACGGCGGGCACGCCGCCGCTGCCGGGTTCACCGTCTCCAACGACCGCCTGGACGACCTGGCCCACTGCCTGCGAACGCTCGCGGCGGAACGCCTGGCCGGGGTCGAGTTGACGCCGACGTTGACGGTGGACGCCGAGGTCGAACTGAGCCAGATGTCGTGGCCCCTGCTGCGGGAGTTGAGCCGCCTGGAACCCTGCGGCTACGCCAATCCGCAGCCTTTGTTCCTCAGCCGACACGTGCGTCTCCTGGGACAGCGGGCCGTCGGCAGCGACGGGAAGCACCTCAAACTGCTCCTCTCCGACGGGAGCACCGTCTGGGACGGGATCGCCTTCCGTCAGGGGGAGTGGGCCGGGAAACTGCCCGACCGGGTAGACGTGGTCTATCACCTGGAAAAGAACGAGTGGAACGGCACCGTGCGACTGCAACTAAACGTCCAGGACATCCGTCCGGCGTGGGAGGGAGGCAGGTGATGAAGATTCTGGTAACCGGGGCCGCCGGATTCATCGGCAGCCACGTCGCCGAGACGCTCCTGAAGCGGGGGGACACCGTCGTCGGGGTGGACAACTTCAACGACTACTACGACCCGGCCCGCAAGCGGGCCAACGCTGCCCTGCTGACCGCCTATCCCCGTTTCACGCTCCACGAGGCCGATGTGCGGGACGGCGCGGCGATGACCCGCATCTGCGCCGCGGAGCAGTTCGACGCCATCGTCCACCTGGCGGCGATGGCCGGGGTGCGCTACTCCATCGAACGGGCGCCGTTGTACGTGGAGGTCAACATCGGCGGGACGGTCAACATGCTGGAAGCGGCCCGCAAGAACGCCGTCCCCCATTTCGTCTTCGCCTCCACCTCCTCCGTCTACGGACGCACCGGCTTGCTCCCCTTCCGCGAGGACGACCCGCTGGGCCGCCCGCTGGCCCCTTATCCGGCCACCAAAATCGCCGGGGAGGTGATGGGGCACGCTTACTACAACCTCTTCGGCCTCTCCTTTACCGCCGTGCGCTTCTTCTCCGTCTACGGGCCGCGCGGCCGGCCCGACATGATGCCCTACATCATCACCGACAGCATCGTCCACGAGCGGCGGTTTACCCTCTTCAACGCCGGGGAGATGTACCGCGATTGGACCTACATCTCCGACATCGTGGCCGGAGTGCTGGCGGCGATTGACGAGCCGCAGGGGTATATGATCGTCAACCTGGGGCGCGGCGAGCCGGTGCGCATGGCCGATTTCGTCGAGATGATCGAGAAACTGGTCGGCCACCCGGCCATCATGAGCAC
>JALWUZ010000677.1 GCA_027079895.1 Anaerolineae bacterium | reverse complement strand
TGCCTGGTTCGGCCGCGCGATGGCGGAGCCGTGGGTGACAAAGGGAGGGGCGGGCGGGTTGGGCACCATCTCGGCGTGCGCTATGGGGGCGCCCGTGCGGCCGAGTATCCAGAGCAATGTCATCGTCAGCGCCAGGCCCAAGCCCAGGGCGATAGATGATGACCATCCGTAGTTCAATCTGCGCTTGTTCATTTTTTCCTCCTCTGATTTGCTAACACTTGGCCTTGAACAGATCGGCGACTGCGGAGGTCGCCTTTGCCGGGCGGCTCTGTGCCTCACGGCCTTTCAGCGTTGTGTTCTGTCAGCCGCTCCCGCAACGTGTGGGCGGCTTCCAGATCCAGCGTAGCCCCTAGCCGCTGGAAGACCGCAATGCAGCGGTCGAGCATCTCTTGCCCGGCCTCCGACTCCCCGCGCTCCACGTAGACCCGGGCCAGGGAGAGTTGACTGCGTGCGCTCTCGTACTCATCCCCTGCTTCTTGGAGCAAGGTGAGGCTGTTGTTCAGATGTTCCAATGCCTGGTCGAGTTTCCCCTGCGCGATGGCGATCTCTCCGAGGACGCGCAGGGCTTTGCCCTCCTCGCCGCGCATCTCTAGTTCACGCGCCAGTTCGACTGCCTGACGGCATTGTTTTTCCGCTGTGGATGGTTCTCCGGCTAACAAATCGGCTTCGGCCAGATGGCAGTACATTTCCGGCAGGAAATCGCGGGCCTGGGCTTGGTCGAAGTACTCCTGGCTGATGCGGAGGTGTTCGCGGGCGGCGTCAACCTCGCCGCGGCGAATGTAGGTGGCTCCGAGGTTGTTGTGTATGGCTCCCAGCACGTAGGATGAACCGCCGATTTGCTCCAGGGCGTGCAGAGCCTCTCGATAGGCGGCCAGTGCGCCGTCCAAGTCGCCTTGCTTGAGCAGTATCTCTCCTAGGTTGTTGTCCACGAACGCGCGGTTGTAGACATCGCCGACCTTGTCGAAGATCTCACGCGCCAGACGTCCGTGTTGCTCGCCGTACCGCAGTCGCCCGGTGTAGAGACAGGCGTAAGCAATGAGGTTGTGCGTGGTGGCCTCTCCGCGAACGTTTCCGGCTTGTTGATAAAGGGTCAACGCTTGTTCAAAGTGACCGATCGCCTCCGCGCTGTTCCCGCGCAGGCGGCTGATGTGCCCTAACAGGTTATAGGCCCGCGCCAATGCGGTCGTCTCGTGCAGGTTGTTGGCCGAGCGCATGGCACTCTGGCACTGTGTCAGGGCCTCGTCGTAATCTCCCTGACGGGTGTAGATCAATCCGGCGATGAGCGACAGTTCCGCCGCCTCGGTCGTCTCCTGGCCCGCCAATGCGTCCAGGCCGCGCTGGACCCATTCCAGGGCCGGCGGGTATTCCCCGCGCAGTTCGTACATGCGGGCCATCCAGCGGCAGGCGCGGGCCTGCCCCACGCGGTCTCCTCGTTCGATAGCCAGCGCAAGGGCTTTTTCCAGGTGCTCGGTGGCGTGGTCGTACTGGCCGGTGGTAATCAGCAGTTCGCCCAGCGAGATGTGAATTTCCTGCTGCTGTTCGAGCGTTTCCTCCGGTGGCAGCCCCTCCGCGCTCGCCAGCGCGTGGTGGAAGTGTTCGAGGGCCTCCTGGTTGGCGAACCGGGCCATCGCCCGCTCGCCGGCCAGTTTGGCGTACCGAAACTCCCGCGCGGCGTCGCCCGCCTTGCCCCAGTGATAGGCCAGGTCGGCGTAGTGGGGCTCCAGGTCGGCCCGGTAGACTTGCTCGATGGCCTCGCCGGCCAGGGCGTGTAGTTTTTGCAGGTAGGAGTGCAGTTGCATCTCGTAGGCCGCGTCGCGCATCAGGGTGTGCCGGAAAAGGTAGCGCATTTCGTTCAGGGGGAGCCAGATCTGCTCCATCTCCGCCTGTTTGACTTTGGGAAGTAGTTGGGTATCGTCCTCGCGCAGCATGCGGGAGAGCACCAGTACCTCGAACTCGCGCCCCAGCACCGCCGCCGTCTGTACCACCGCTTTGACCTGCGCCGCCAGCCGGTCCAGGCGGGCGATCATAACCGCGCTGACGCTTTCCGGCACCCACTCCGCGCCCGCGCTCGTCAAGTGCCATTCCCCGTCCTCTATCCCAATCAGCCCTCGCTCGCGCATATCGAGCGTCAATTGTTCCACGAAAAGGGGGTTGCCGTTCGTCTTGTCGGCCAGGAAGTCCGCCAGGTCGTCCCCAACCTGACCTTCCCCCAAGGTCTGCGCTGCCAACAGGCGGACGCCCGCCGGGGAGAGTTCGTTCAGGTCAATGACTTTCCGGGGCACGTCAGGATCCGCCTCTACCTCGAAGCGGCTGCCGTCGTCCTGATACCGTCCGGTGAGCAGGACGATGAACGGATCCGCCCCGACGTTCCGCGTCAGCACCTTGAGCAGTTCGTGGGAGTCGGGGTCCAGCCAGTGGGCATCCTCGACGTGCAGGATCACCGGCTGCCGCCGGCTCTCTGCCCTAATCAGGGTCTTGAAGGCCGCCAGGGTGTTCTCGAAGCGCAGTTTGGGCTCCAACTGTTCGTAGAGCGAGCCTTCCCAGTGGAGGTCAACCAACGCTCCCAGGAACGAGCGGGTGCGGTCCAACTCGCGCAGCAGGGACTCGGCGTCCTCCGAAGGGTTCGGTTTTCCCCGCAGGTCGGAGATCAGGGTGTCCAAGAGCGTGTCGAGCCATTCCCGATTCTCGGCCGGTGAGTTGTCGCTGTACTGGCCGAAGTAGCCGCGCAGGAAGTGTTTGAACGGGTAGAGCGACTGGCGCAAGATCTGCTCCGCCGGACAGGTGAACCAGGAGACGCGCGGCCGGCCTCCGTCGTCGGCGAGCAGTCGCTGGCGCAGTTCGTAGACCAGGCGGCTCTTGCCCACGCCGGCCTCGCCGTAGATGTACACCAGGCCGCCGAACGAGCCTTCGAGAACGGGCTGGATGAACTTCATCAGGCGGGCTAACTCGCTCTCGCGGCCTACCAACGGGCTGGTGAAGGCGGTGGGGCCGGTGCCGACCTGAATCTCGCTCACTCCCACCAGGCGGGCCACCGGCACCGGCTCGCTCTTCCCCTTGACGGAGATCGGGGTCAGCACGTCCCAGGTGAAGGCGTTGGCAGTGGCTTTCTGCACGCGGCGGCTGACCAGCACTTCGCCGCGCCCGGCGTTCTGCATCAGGCGGGCGGCCAGGTTCACCTCGTCGCCGAGGGCTGCGTAGGTACGGCGCGTCCTCCCGCCGTAGGCTCCGGTGCGCATCGTCCCCTGACTGACGCCGATTTGCACGGAGGTGATGTAGTCCATCTCCGGCGGCGGGGTGCGCAGTTCCAGCGCGGCCAACACTGCCCGGCGGGCGTCGTCCTCGTGGGCGATGGGGGCGCCGAAGATGGCGTAGAGGTAACTCCCCTTGTCGCCGATGACGAGTTGCGGCATCGAGCCGTCGTAGCGTGTTACCACCTCCTGCACCCAGCGGATGAACTGGTCCAGTTTGCGGCCGGCGTCGGGGTCGCGCTCGTAGTCAATCCCCAGGAAGCGCATGAAGAGCGCGACGCCGGGCCGCAGTTCGAGCAGGAATTCGCCCAGGCCGTCGCGCAGCCGCTCGTAGACTGTCGGTATCAGCCAGGGACGCATCTGTTCTTCCGGCAGGGATTGGGAGGAGACGGGAGGCCAGGGGGTCGGCTCGGCGGGGGCCGTCAGGCCGTTCAGGACGGCGAAACGACCGGTGTCGGGGTCGGTGCGCCAGGCAGCGATGTGGGCCCTTTCCCCCAGACGGGCGATGGTCTGTGCGTCG
>JALWUZ010000676.1 GCA_027079895.1 Anaerolineae bacterium | reverse complement strand
CTGGATTGGCCCGGCCTTCGCGCTGGCGATCTTTTTCTACGGCGGCCTGCCGTTCCTCAAGATGGCGGTGCCGGAGGTGCGCAATCGGCAGCCGGGGATGATGACCCTCATCTCGCTGGCGATTTCAGTCGCCTTCGTCTACAGCGTCTTCGCCCTGTTCGTTGCCCCCGGCAGCGGCTTTTTCTGGGAGATGGCGACGCTGATTGACGTGATGCTCCTCGGTCACTGGATCGAAATGCGCAGTATCCGGCAGGCTTCCGGGGCCCTCGACGAGTTGGCGAAACTGATGCCGGACATCGCCGAACGCATTCGGCCCGACGGGACGACGGAGATGGTCGCAGCGTCCGCGCTCCGCAAGGACGACTTGGTGCTGGTGCGGCCCGGCGCGAGCATACCCGCCGACGGCGTCATCGAGGAGGGGCACTCATCTGTCAACCAGGCGATGATCACCGGCGAGTCCCGTCCGGTGCCCAAGTCCCCCGGCGATTCCGTCATCGCCGGGACGATCAACGGCGACGGCAGCCTGCGGGTGCGCGTCACCGCCACTGGCGACGAGACCGCCCTGGCCAGGATTATGCGGCTGGTCGCCCAGGCGCAACAGTCCAAGTCGCGCACTCAGATCCTGGCCGACCGAGCCGCCGGCTGGCTCTTCTACATCGCCCTGGCCGTGGCCCTGCTCACCGCCGTCGCCTGGGGGCTGGCAAGCGGGCTCGACCTGGCCGTCCTGGAGCGGGTGGTGACGGTGCTGGTCATCGCCTGCCCCCACGCGCTGGGACTGGCGGTGCCGCTGGTCGTCGCCATCAGCACCTCGTTGGGGGCGCGGAACGGTATCCTGGTGCGCGACCGGCTGGCGTTGGAGGCCGCCCGCGAGATAGACGTGGTCATCTTCGACAAGACCGGCACGCTGACCGAGGGCGCGTTCGGCGTCGTCGCCCTGGAAACGGCGGACGACTGGGACGAGAATCAGGCCCTGGCCCTCGCCGCCGCCGTGGAGGGGGATTCGGAGCACCTCATCGCCCGCGCCATCCGTGACCAGGCCGCCGAACGCGGGCTCGCGCTGCCGTCGGTGAGCGACTTCACAGCCCTCAAGGGACGCGGCATCCGGGCCCGTTTCGAGGGACGAGAGGTGTACGTCGGCGGGCCGCGCCTGTTGGAGATGTTGAAGGCCGTCCCGTCGGACAACCTGGCCCGTTTCGGCGCGGAGGCCGGGCGCAGGGGGCAGTCGGTCGTCTACTTAGTGGACGGGGCGGCGGTCGTCGCGGCCTTCGCCCTCGCCGACGTGGTACGCCCGGAGAGCTATCAGGCCATCCGTCGCCTGCGGGAGATGGGGATCGCTGTCGCCATGCTCACCGGCGACAGCGCACCGGTGGCCCAGGCGGTGGCGGAGGAACTGGGCATCGAGACCGTCTTCGCCGAGGTGCTGCCGGAGCACAAGGACGACAAGGTCGCCGAGTTGCAGGCCCAGGGGAAGCGGGTGGCGATGGTCGGCGACGGGGTGAACGACGCCCCGGCCTTGACCCGCGCCGACGTGGGGGTCGCCATCGGCAGCGGGACCGATGTCGCCATCGAATCGGCCGGCATCATCCTGGTGCGCAGCGACCCGCGCGACGTGGTCAAGATCTTCGCGTTGAGCTGGGCGACCTACGCCAAGATGGTGCAGAATCTCATCTGGGCGACCGGCTACAACGTGCTGGCCCTGCCGCTGGCCGCCGGAGTGCTCGCGCCGCTGGGGATTCTGCTCTCGCCGGCGGTGGGGGCTCTGTTGATGTCGCTGAGCACCGTCGTCGTTGCCGTCAACGCTCAATGGCTGCGGCGGGCGCCTCTCGATTGAGCCGGCCATCGCCCGCTCCCACGCCGGAGCGGGAGGTTGTCCAACACGGGCATCGGTGATAAAATCCTAGTCAAATGACTAGTATGTCAAATGACTAGAGGTAAGCGCAATGCTGGACTACATCTACCCCGAAGAGGAACAGCGTTACTTCACCGACCGGGAGCACTACCTGGGTCTGCTCGCGTTGAGCAGATCGCTGCTTGCCGAAGGGACGAGTAAGCACATCGCCTTGAGCGGCTTCCGGCGCGTGGGCAAGACGGTCATCCTAAAGGAGTTCCTGCGCCGTCACCTGTTGGCAGGGGATGAAGGCGTGGCCGTCGCCTATCTCGACCTGCCCCGGATGGCCCTCACGCCGGAGGCGTTCGCCACCCAGTACATCGGCAACACAATGTACTGGCTGCTCGAACGGGGCAAGGGGCGCGTGGAGCCGTACTTCGACCTGGCGTTCCTGTTGGCGAACGTCGGGCGGTTCGAGAACCGCCCCCTCTCCGATTACCTGTATGCCTTCAGTCAGGAGTTGCAGAAGGAGAGCCCCGGACAACACCTGTTGCTCGAAATGGCCTTCAACTGGCCGGAGGTCTGGGCGCGGGAGACAGGGCGACGGATGTTCCTCATCCTCGACGAGTTCCCCGAAATCCTGGCCCTGGACAACTACCCCCAGATCACGAGCATCATCGGCCTGTTTCGGGCCGTGTTGCAGGGGCAATCCAGGGTGTGCTACGCGGTCTCCGGCTCGACCATCAATCTGATGGAGCGCATTTTCCTGCGGGCTGATTCTCCGCTGTTCGTCCACTTCCAATTGGAGACGGTGGGCCCGTTCGGCAAGGATGACGCCTACGCCCTGGCCCGCGAGCGGCTGAAACTCGTCTCCTCATCGCCTGCGCCGGAGGTGCTCGCCGAGGTGTACCGGATGACGCGCGGCCACCCGTTCTACATCTACGCGACGACGATGCGCCTGGTGGAGATGGTCTCTCTGTTGCAGAAACCGCTCACGCCGAACACGGTGCAGGAGGCTTTCGTGTTGGAGACGCTGGGCACCACCGGACGCATTTACAACCTCTGTCGCTACGTCTTGGAGGATTCGCTCCGACGGGCGCGGGGGGAGACGATGCCCCAGGCGGCGTTGCAGGTGCTGGCCCGCGAACCGGAGGGGATGACTCTCAGCCAGATCGCCCGTGCCCTTCAGCGGCCTACCGGCGCCATCCGGCAGGTGCTCAACTGGCTGATGGAAGTGGATTTGCTCCGGCAGCGGGACGACAAGGTGTACGTCTTCCGTGACCCGATTCTCCAACTGTGGGCTGCTTACTACTACTCCGGGCTGACGTTGACCGGTATGCCGCACCAGAAGGTGTTGGAGCAGTTGGTGGCCGAGTTGATGGAGAAATATCAGCGGGCCACGTCCGACCTCGGCGTCGCCAAAGAGAGCCAGATTCGGGAACTGCTCCGCCGTTTCGACGGGCAGGAAGTGGACGGTGCGCTGTTCGGGCAGGCGGGGACAATGCATCTGCCTCGCTTCGACCGGGTGATGGGATACCGCTCCCCCGACGGGCAGGTGGAGATAGACGCGCTCTGCGACGGGGAGGAGCGGTGGGTCGTGGAGGTCAAGTGGCGCGGACGGCGGGCCGGGGTCAGGGAGTTGCGGCGGCTGCAATCCCTGGCCGCGCTGCTGGGGGCCCGCCCCTGGTTCGTCTCACGGACGGGATTTACCCCGGCTGCGGAGGAGTTCGCCCGTCAGTCGGGGATGTTGTTCTCTACCCAGGCGGAGGAGCGGCAGTTGACCGCCATCGTCGGGTGAACGGGGGATGAGATGGGTGACAAGATTCGGGTGGTGCTGGCCGATGACCACGTCGTAGTGCGGCGGGGCATCCGCATGTTCTTGGAGGAGGCCGGAGACATCGAGGTGGTGGCCGAGGCCGAGGACGGCGCGGAGGCCCTGCGGCTGGTGGCGGAACATCTCCCCGACGTGGCCGTGTTCGACATCCGCATGCCGGAGATGACGGGGGTCGAGGCGACCCGGCAGGTGAAGGCCCGCTTCCCCCAGGTGCGGGTGCTCATCCTCACCGCTTACGACGACGACCCCTACGTCTTCGCGCTCCTCCAGGCCGGGGCCGATGGGTATGTGCTCAAGACCGCCAGCGGCGACGAGATGGTGCGGGCCGTGCGCACCGTCTGGCGGGGACAGGCGGCCCTGAGCCCGGAGATCGCCGCCAAAGTGGTGCGTCAGGCGATGAGCGGGCGACCGGCGGGGGCCTCCGGGCAGGTGGAGAATCTCACGGCGCGGGAGTTGGACGTGCTCCGTCTGGCGGCGCGGGGGCTGACCAATCGGGCCATCGGGCGGGAACTGGCTATCAGTCACCGCACGGTGCAGGGCCACCTGGCGAACATCTACGGCAAGTTGGGGGTGGGCAGCCGCACCGAGGCCGTCACCGAGGCCATCCGGCGCGGGTGGATCGTGGTGGAGTGATGGGATGAGCCGCCGGTTCCGCAGCCTCCAGGCGCAGTTGCTGTTGTGGGCCCTGCTGCCGATTCTGTTCTTCCTCGTCGGGCTGGCCCTCACCGGGGTGTACGCCCACCAGCGGGAGATGCGGGAGTTCGTGGCCCGCCGGAACCACTCCCTGGCCCGGCTGACCGCCCGCCTGATTGCCGACGGTCTGACGCAGGGCACGGTCGGCGCGGACGGCAGCGGTCTGGCGGAGGTGTTGGCGGCAGTGGAGCCGCCCACGAGCGCGGCGGTCGTGGACGAGACGGGGCGCGTGCTGGCCGGCTCCCCGATGACGGATGAGATGCTGGTCGTCTCCGCGCCGGTCGGCGGCAGCGGTTGGACGGTGGAGGTGGGGGAGCCGGTCGCCGGCATCCTGTCCCCGATTCTGCGTCTCTCCGGCCTGGCGCCGATCGTCGCCGTGGGGGCCGGGGTGATCTCCCTGCTGGTGCTCGCCCTGGGCTACGGGCAGATCGTCCGCCCCCTACGGCGGCTGGCGCAGGCGGCGGGGCAGGTTTCGTGGGGGGACTACTCCGCCATCGCGGTCGCGGTCGGCGGGGTGCAGGAGGTGCGCGACCTGCACCGGGCGTTGAGGGAGATGGTCGAACGCATCCAGGGGTATCAGTCCGGCATGCGGGACTACCTGGGTGCGGTGACGCAGGGGCAGGAGGCGGAGCGGGCTCGCCTGGCCCGCGAGTTGCACGACGGGCCGGTGCAGGAGTTGATCGGCCTGGGGCAGCGGGCGGAGATCGCCCGGCGGCTGGTGGAGCGCGGGGAGACGGAGGAGGCCCGGTCGCTGCTGGGCGAGTTGCGCCGGGTGGGGCTGGCGACGGTGGATGAACTGCGGCGCATCATCGGCGCACTGCGACCGGTCTACCTGGAGGATCTGGGGTTTCTGCCGGCCCTGGAGATGTTGGTGCGTCAGAGCGACCGGCGCACTCCGGCGCGGGTCACGTTGGAACTGGTGGACGAGGTGCCCCGCTGCGCCCCGGAGATAGAGTTAGCCGCCTACCGCATCGTGCAGGAAGCGTTGCGCAACGCGATTCAGCACGCCCAGGCGGAGCGGATTGTGATTCAGGTGCGCTGCGCGAATGGGAATCTAACCATCTCCGTGGAGGACGACGGGGTGGGGTTCGTCCTCCCGCTCCGCCCGGATGTCCTGACCCAAGCCGGGCATTTCGGGCTGGTGGGTATGCAGGAGCGGGCTATGCGGCTGGGGGGCCGTCTCCAGGTGGAGCGGAGGCCTCAGGGCGGGACGCGGGTTCTGGTCACGCTGCCGCTGACCCGGCCCCCGTCTAGCGTTCGAGGAGCCCTCTGAGTCGGACGACGCCCTCTTCCAGTTGCTTGTCAATCAGGCCCGACACGAGCCCGCCGCCGGGGATGTCGTACTCGATGGAAACGCTGATGAGCGACTGCCCGCCTCGGTCGGCGAATTTGAACGACCAGGTGCTGGGCACCCCCTTGGTGCGCACCTCGAAACGGCGGTTGGGGATGTACTTGGTCACTTCCCCGGTGCCGGTGAATTTGGGCAGGGAGCCCAGTTTGAACTCCCAGTTATAAGTCGTGCCCATCCCACTCCCGGAGATGTTGGTGACCGCTGTCAGCGGAGGCACCCACTCAGGCCAACGGCCGAGGTCCTCAATCAAGCCGAAAGCCTTCTCCACAGAGACGTTGAACTCCGCTGTTTTCTCCACAACGGCCATTCCCCGCCACTCCTTTCCACTGAGATTGATAAGTCCACCGGGTAGAAAAGCGTCAATGGCCTCTTCCCCGCCCCGGTGTGCCGTCAGGTGATCTCCCGTCCGGCGTACTGCCGCCGGTAATATTCTCGATAACGTTCCCCGCTCTTGATGGGCCGCCACCACCACTCGTTCTCGACGTACCAGCGCACCGTCTTCTCGATTGCCTCCTCGCAGGTGTGGCCCGGCTCCCAGCCGAGGGCGCGGATTTTGGTCACGTCCAGGGCGTACCGCCGGTCGTGACCGGGTCGGTCGCGCACCGGCTGGATGAGGCTCTCCGGTTTGCCCAGCAACTTGAGCACCAAGCGGGTCATGTCAATGTTGCGCATCTCCGTGCCGGTGCCGACGTTGTAGATCTCCCCGATTTCCCCCTTGTGAAGCACCAGGTCAATCGCCTCGCAGTGGTCGAGGACGTACTGATAGTCCCGCACCTGTTCCCCGTCGCCGTAGAGGGGTAGCGGCTGGTCGTCGAGGGCGTTGGTGACGAAGAGCGGCACCACCTTCTCCGGGTACTGATAGGGCCCGATGTTGTTGGCCCCTCTGGTGATCGTCACCGGCAGGCCGTAAGTGATGTGGTAGGCGTTGACCATCAGGTCTGCGCTGGCCTTGCTGGCGGCGTAGGGGCTGCGCGGGGCGACCGGGTCGGTCTCCTTCGAGGCCCCTTCCGGCACGTGGCCGTACACCTCGTCGGTGGAGACTTGGTGCATACGCTCCAGGCCCAACTCGCGGGTCGCTTCCAGCAGGACGTAGGTGCCGTACACGTCGGTTTTGATGAAGGCGTCCGGGTTCATAATGGAGCGGTCCACGTGGGATTCCGCCGCGAAGTTGACGATGGTGTCCACGTCATAGGCGCGGATGGCCTCCCGCACCGTCGCGGCGTCGCAGATGTCGCCTTGCACGAAGGCGTACCGGTCGCCGAAGCGGGCGGCCACGTCCTTGAGGTTGTCCAAATTTCCGGCGTAGGTCAGTTTGTCGTAGACGAGGACGGTGTAATCGGGGTATTTTTCCAGCATGTACCGGGTGAAGTTGGAGCCGATGAAGCCGGCTCCGCCTGTTACCATCAGGTTGCGCAAGGGAACCTCCTGTCGTCACGGCGGGACAGGTGTCAGACTGCCCCGCCGTGCTCTTGGGGGTGAGTCTGACCCTGCCCCAACCGAATCGTCAAACGCGAAACGAGGTCACTCGATACCCAAGTAAGCCTTCTGCACCATCGGGTTCTGCCGCAGCCCCTCGGCGGTGTCGCTGAGGACGATTTCGCCGGTCTGGAGCACATAGCCCCGGTCGGCGATCTGCAAGGCCATCAAAGCGTTCTGCTCCACGAGGAGGATGGTCGTCCCTTTCTTGTTGATCTCCTGGATGGTGTCGAAGACCGCTTCCACCAGCACCGGCGCCAACCCCATCGAGGGCTCGTCCATCAGCAGCAGCCGGGGACGGGCCATCAGGGCGCGGGCCGTCGCCAACATCTGCTGCTCGCCGCCGCTGAGAGTGCCGGCCACCTGATTGCGCCGCTCCTTGAGGCGCGGGAAGAGGGTGAAGACTCGTTCCAAGTCCTCGGCGATGCCCTTCTTGTCGTTGCGGGAGTAGGCTCCCATATCGAGGTTCTCGGCGACGGTCAGTTTGGCGAAGATTCCCCGGCCCTCCGGCACCATCGCTACCCCTTTGTAGACGATCTCGTGCGCCTTGTACTTGGCCAGGTCCTCCCCATCCAGCAGGACGCGCCCCTGGCGGGGTTTGAGCAGCCCGCTGATGGTGCGCAGGGTGGTCGTCTTGCCGGCCCCGTTCGCGCCGATGAGGGCCACGATCTCCCCTTTCTCGACGGTCATAGAGATGCCTTGCAGGGCGTGGATGTACCCGTAGTAGGCATGTACGTTTTCGAGTTCAAGCATTGCCATTGGCGCACTCTCCTCACGATGGTCTGGCGGCGGCCTGCCGGGCGTTGCCCAGCCCGGAGGCCGCGCCCCGGCCCAGGTAGGCTTCGATGACGCGCGGGTTACGCTGAATGTCTATCGGTTTCCCCTCGGCGATTTTGGTGCCGAAGTCCAGCACGGTAATCTGGTCGCTGATGGACATCACCACCTTCATATCGTGCTCGATCAGCAAGATGGTGATGCCCAGTTCATCGCGCAGCATTTCGATGAACTCGATCATCTCCTCGGTCTCCCGTGGATTCATGCCGGCGGTGGGCTCGTCCAGCAGGAGCAGTTTGGGTTTGCTGGCGAGGGCGCGGGCCACTTCCAGGCGACGCTGCGCCCCGTAGGGCAAGTTGCGGGCTAGGTTGTCGCCTACCCCTTTCAGGCCGACGAAGGCCAGCAACCGTTGGGCCTCCTTGAGAGCCGCCGCCTCCTCCTTGACGAAGCGGGGCGTGCGGAAGATGGCCTCCGCCCAGAAGGTCTTCAGGTGCGGGTGCTCACCGACCATGACGTTTTCCAGGGCGGTCATGTTGGAGAACAGGCGGATGTTCTGGTAGGTGCGGCTGATGCCCAAGCGGGTGATGTGGTCGGTAGAAAGCCCCTGGATTTCGTGGCCGTCGAAGATGATCTTGCCCTCCTCCGGGGTGTAGAAACCGGTGATGCAGTTGAAGAAAGTGGTCTTGCCGGCCCCGTTAGGGCCGATGACGCTGTAGATTTGTCCGTGCTGGATTTCCAGGTCGAGGTTGTTGACCGCCACCAGCCCGCCGAAGCGTTTGGTCACGTTCTTGGCGATGAGAATTGCATCCATGGAAACCTCCTCATTCCGCTGACGATGGGGCGGCTGCCGCCTCGTCCCACTCTTCCTCGCCGCGCAACTCCCGCTTGCGGGCGGCTTCCGGCCAGAACCCTTCCGGCTTGACCAACATCATCACGATCAACAGGATACCGTACATCAGCAGCCGGTACTCGGCGAACTCGCGCAACAGTTCCGGCAGGCCGACCAGGATAGCCGCCCCGACGACCACGCCGGGCAGGCTGCCCAGGCCGCCGACGATGATCAAACTCAACACGTTGATGGACACCAGGATGCCGAAACTGTTGGGGAAGATGTTGTGCAGGCGGGAGGCGAAGATCGCGCCGGAGGCGGCGGAGAAACTCGCTCCGATGGCGAAGGCGAGCAGTTTGGTCTGCACCAGATTGATGCCCATTGCCTCGGCCACGTCCTCATCCTCGCGCATAGCCATCCACTGCCGCCCCAGCCGCGAGTCCCGCAGGCGGGCGGCGATGAAGGCGGCGATGATGGAGCCGACCAGCACCAGGTAGTACATGTACTCCGGTTTGCCGAGTTCAAAGCCGAAGAGCGAGGGGCTGGGGATGCCCAACACCCCCTGCGCACCGCCGATGAGGGGAGCCAGCCAGTTGGAGTAGGCCAGAACGCGGATGATCTCGCCGAAGCCCAGGGTGACGATCGCCAGGTAGTCGCCGCGCATGTTCAGCACCGGGAAGCCCAGCAGGACGCCGAACAGCACCCCCACCGCGATACTGAAAGGCAAGGCCGCCCAGAAGTTCAGGATGCCGCCGCCCGGCCCCTGGGGACTGGTCAACACGCCCATCGTGTACGCTCCGAAGGCGAAGAAGGCCACGTAACCCAGGTCGAGCAGGCCGGCGTAACCGACCACGATGTTCAGCCCCATCCCCATCATCACGTACAGGCCGACGATGAAGAGCACCTGACTGAGGAACTGTCCCACGATCCAGGGCAGCGCCAACGCCAGCAACAGGCCTAGGACGATGAAATACTTGCGCCACTGCTGCTGAGCCTCAGGCGGCATAGATTGCCACTTCTGGCGGGCACGGTCGCCGCTGCCCAGGAAGGAGAACCCGAAGGTGATGATGAACAACACCGCGCCCGCGATGGGGTTGAGCGATTTGTTCTGGAACATCCAGCGCACGGCGGCATGCCCGATGAACTTTTCCAAGATGGTGGCGGCGTTCTCGGAGAACAATCCCAAGAGCAGCACCCACAGCACTCCGTTGATGAGGGCCCGGCGGGGGCGTTCGTCCATCAACTCCAACGCGGCTCCGACCAGCCCCATGACGGTGGAGAGCAGCACCAGGGCGACCGAGCCCAGCACCGGCCCCAGGCCGAAGGTGATCAACTGCACCAACTCATCGTTGATGTTGATGAACATCGGGTTGACGGGGAACAACGTCCCCATGATGACCAGAATCAGCGGGGGCAGACCGGCCATAAAACCGGCTAGTAGCCCCATCGGAATCACCTGTCGGCGGCGTCCCGCCTCGATGAAAGTGCGCCCGACCAGGTAGCCGGCCGCCAAGGCTCCCGCCACGGTGAGAATCTGCCCCACGTTGATGAAAGTGCCCAGCAGGTTGCGCACCGAAAAGGTGAGCACCATGCCGATGGCTCCAAAGTACAGGGTGACTACGCCGCCCAGCAAGCCCAAGCGGGCCGCTGTGCGCCAATCTAGACGAGTGTCTTGTGCCTGGTTCATGCTTGCACCTCACGCTTTCTTCTCGGCCAGTCGCTCACCGAAGATGCCCTGCGGGCGGAAGATGAGGATGAGCACCAGCACGGTAAAGGCGATGGCGTCCTTGAGTTGGTTGGCAGCGGGGATGCCCAGCCCCTCCAGGAACAGGTTGGGCCCCAGGGCCTCGATGATGCCCAGCAGGATGCCGCCCACCATCGCCCCCGGCACGTTGCCGATACCGCCCAGGACGGCGGCGGTGAAGGCTTTGATGCCCGGAATGAAGCCCATAAAGAAGTACACCCCCTGGGGGCGGAACAGGCCGTTGAACACGCCCGCCACCCCGGCCAGAAGCCCGCCGACGGCGAAGGTGAACACAATCACCCAGTCAATGTCAATGCCCATCAGACGGGCCACATCCTGATTTTCGGAGACGGCTCGCATAGCCTTCCCGATTTTGGTGCGTTCCACGAGGAAGTACAGCCCGGCCATCAGGACGACGGCGGCTATCAGCACCACGATCTGCACCGTAGGCACCTCGAACCGCCCGATGTGGACGCTCCCGCTCAGCGCGGGGACGGGCGGGTAGGCGTGGAAGCCCGGCCCGTACAGTCCACGGAAGGTGTACTCGATTGAGAATGAGGCCCCGATAGCCGTGATCAGTGGCACCAGTCGGGGGGCGTTGCGCAGGGGGCGATAGGCGATGCGCTCGACCAGCACCGCCAACGCCATCGAGACGCCGCCGGCCAGCAGCGCGAGGAGGGTAAGCGCGATGAAGGGGTGCGCGGCCAGAAAGCCGTTCTCGGCGAAGTACTCCGCCAGAAACACGGCCGTGAACGCGCCCGCCATGTAAATATCGCCGTGGGCAAAGTTAATCATCAACAAGATGCCGTACACGAGCGTATAGCCCAGGGCGATGAGGGCGTAGATGCTCCCCTGAGCCAGGCCGGAGAAGATGAGCGTTACCCACTGCTCGGAGGTGTACTTCCCGGCCGCCAGGGTGTTGTAGATCCCCACCACGATGAGCACGAAAGCGGCGATACGGAACAGCCACAGAAAAATATCCACCCAAGAGATGCGTTCCAGGTCAATTTTCATGTTGCCAGCCCTCTCTTCAGCACGACCCGACGGGGAAGCCCGACGATGTTTTCTCTCCGGTCGAGTGGGCTCACGTCGGGGGGTATTGTGGTATTCTTTGAGTACGGGGATGAACCGGGAACATGCCACTGGTTCATCCCCGTAACGCGCCCGCTAAGGCGTGTATTTGACTACGTCAGGCTTACTGAGGCGTCCAGACCACGTCGGGAGGCCACTTGCCATCCTCGATCTCGGCCTTCGTGATCTTGAAGATGCCCAGGGCCTGGCCGGTGGCGCAGTCGCCGTACTGGTTGCAGGTCAGGGTGCCGGTCAACCCCTTGTAGTCCTTGATGCTGGCCATCGCGTCCCGCAAGGCCTGGCGCGGAATGTGGACGGTGCCGTCGTCGTCAACCACGGCCACCTTCTCGATGGCGTCGAAGAGCATGTTGGTGCCGTCGTAGGCGAAGGCGTGGAAGCCGCTGGGCGGCTTGCCGCCGATCTGGTCCGCCCACTTCTTCAGGAACTCATCGTAGGCCGCGCCGGAGACGTAGGGGCCGGAGAGGTACATGCCGTCGGCGTTGGGGCCGGCGTTCTCCGGGAAGGAGTCGGCCAGCAGGCCGTCGGCACCCATCAAGATGGTGTTCTCCAGGCCGGCGATCTCCGAGGACTGCGCCACGATGAAGTCGCCCTCCGGCTCGAAGATCGGGAAGTAGAGCACGTCGGGCTTGTCGGCGGCGGCGGAGGTCAACACGGAGCGCATATCGGTGTCGCCCACGTTGACCGCGCCCTGGAAGGTGACTTCACCGCC
>JALWUZ010000675.1 GCA_027079895.1 Anaerolineae bacterium | reverse complement strand
CCGCCCCCACCGAGCCCCAGCACGAAGATCTGATCCTCCAACTCTTGCAGTTGCTCCCTCACCAGCCGGTTGACGAGGATGACTAAGCCGCTGTAAGTCCGCACGCCCAGGTCGCGCTGCCCGTAGAACGCTTCCAGGATGCCCTCCTCCGGGCGCGGCATGAGGGTCAGGATGGCCTTGTCCACCACGTCGAGGGAGAGGGCGGCGGAGACCGGTTTGCCGGACGAGTCACGAGTCTCCACCTCGAATGAGACCATATCCCCCGGCTCGGCCTGGGGGACGGAGGGGGTGATGGAGACCTCCAACTCCTGCTGCACCGGGGCGACGTCCAGCATGATGTAGCCGACCCGATGGTCGGGCAGGGGGTCGGCGTCGTCGGGGCCTTTGACGATGACGACGGAGACGAAGATGTTGGGAGCGTCCTCGGCGGTGATGGGGAGGCGGTAGAGGGCGGAGTTGCTCTCCAGCCGGATCACCTCCTGCCGCAGCAGATGTCCCCGCTCGACAGTGACCCAGGCCCACTGCTCCCCGGCGAAGGGGCTGGGGATGAGGATCTCCGCCGTCTCGCCGGGCTCGTAGGAAACCTTGTCGCTGATGAGGCTGATGCGGGGGGAGTCAGTCCGCCGCCAGGAGACGTAATCGCGGCCGCTGACCCAGATGAAGGTGGCGGAGCGTGCGCTACCGTCCGCCGCGGAGACGATGATCCGGTAGGAGCCCCCCTCCTCCGGGGTGAAGGTGATGACCCCGGCGGCGGAGGCGTCGGTGGTCAGGGTGGTGGTGTAGACCGGGGTGTCCACAGTCTCCCACTCCCAGTGTCCGCCGACCTCTTCCTCGACGAACCGGTTACGCCACTCCCGCCGGACGACGGTCACGGCCAGCGGTTTTTCGGGGACGCGCTCGCCGTCCCAATCTACGGTGACGACGTCCACGGTGGCCTCATCCCCGGCCCGGAAGACGTACCGCTGGGGTGCCAGGCCGATGTAGAACGTCCCGCGGTGGACGATTATGTCTCCCCGCCCGGCGATGGCCTGTCCGTCCTTGCCGTAGGCCAGGGCCTCGACGGAGAGTTGCTGCCCGCCGGTCATAATCTCGCTCGGCAGGGGGATGACGACCTGACCGTCGGCGTCGGTGGTGGCGGTCCCCGCGGCGATCATGTCCGGGGTGGGTTCGGAGCAGAACCAGCAGAACCGCCAGGGGTCATCGCGGTAGTCGAAGTCGTAGCGGCCGAACTGCGCCGGGTGGAAGCGGTAGGGGGTGGAGAGGATGTGCCACTCCACGTCTATCCCGGCGACGGGGCCGCCGGAGAAGTAGCGCACCGCGACGGTGGCCTGAGTGGGCTGCCGGGCCAGCACCTCGTCCACCTCCGGCGTCACCAGCACCTCGAACTCCGGCGGGCGGTAGGCGGCGACGGTGAACCGAGTGGTGAAAATGGAATCGGAGCCGTACTCGACGCGCAGGCTGTATACCCCCAGCGGTGCGCCCGCGTCCAGGTCGAACTGGCCGTCGAAGTTGCCCAAGTCATCCAGAGGAAGGTGCGCGGTGTAGATCTCGTTGTAGTCGGGGTCTTTGATGGTGACGGAAGCCTTCCCGCCGGAGAGCAGGTCGTAACGCGCGTCCCGGTCGAGGCGCACGAGTCCCCGGAAGTAGATCGTCTGGCCGGGGCGGTAGATGGGGCGGTCGGTGTAGGCGTAGAGCCGGTAAGCGGACTCGCCGTAACTGGACGACAGGCCGAAATCCCCAGGATGGATGCCCGCATTCCAGTTCCAGGAGCCGCACGCCAGGGCGAAGGGGTCGGTGGAGAGGACGTACCAGTCGCCGGTGTGCGGGCGGTCGGCGACGAGACGGGCCAGGCCGTGCTCGTCGGTGGTCGCCGTCGCCAGGGGAACGCCGTCCTCGTCGAAGGCGGTCAGTTGGAGGCCGGGCACCGGGTCGCCGGTCGCCAGGTCGGTCGCCCAGACCCAGGCTTCGCGCGGTTTGTCCCTGATGCCGTCGGTGTTGTAGAGTTTGAGGGTCAGGTTGTAGTTGGACACGGCGAGCAAGCGGGTGTGGATCCAGGGCCGGAGTTCCAACCCCGGGGCCCGCATATACAGGAGATAGAGCCCCGGCGCGAGCGGCCCGCCGCCGCTGACCAGGTCAACGGCGGTGTACCGTTTCTGATTCAAGGGGGACTCCAGGCCGACGTCCCACACCCGCAGGGGCTGGGTCTGGGGGATGTACTCGTTGCCGCCCCGCAGGGCCTGGAAGATGTCCGCCTGGGTCAAGCGGTAGAGGGAGAGGGTGACTTGCGAGACGTTGAGGTGGCCGAGGAGAATGCGGGCCGGCTGGTGAGCGTCGTAGGTGCCGCCCCCGGTGGGGATGGCGAACCAGACCATCGGGTCCAGGGCGGCGGTGCGGAAGTGGACGGTCATCTCCTGGCCGGTGATGTTGCCGTAGGGGTCGGCGATGTTCGGCCCGATGTGTACCTCGTACTCGCTGGAGGGCTGGACGCCGAAGTCCAACACGAAGGAGTTGTCCCAACTGCTGAAGTAGGTGCTGACCGCGGTCGGCGAGAGGGGCGGGTTCATCGTCAGGTTGGGGAGCACCGTCGCCGGGTCTATGGGGGTGTTGAAGATGATTCTGAAGGAGGTGTAGGGGTTGGCCTCCTCGCCGTCGGCGGGGTCGGTGCCGATGATGCGCGGCAGGGGGACGGTGTGGAACTCCCAGGAATAGGTCTCCGGCATACCGTTGCCGCCGCCCGCGCTGCGCACGCCGGATGCGACGCGGGCCTGGTAGAGGGTGTCGAACTGAAGCCGCTCGGTGGGGGTGAAAATGATGGTGTCGCCCAGGCAGCGGAAGGTGCCGGTGGTCTCGCTGGGGCCGCTCCACAGGCTGAAGGCCCCGGCCGCCGACGCGCACTCGACGGTCATGTTGAACGTGACGCGGAGCGCGGTGTCCACCGGGACCAGTTCCTCGCCGTCGCCGGGCGAGACCCAAGTCACCTGCGGCGGGATGGTGGAGAAAGACCACTCGTAATCGTCGGCCAGCAGGCCGCCGGTGGTGTCGGTGAGCCCGGCGGCGATGCGGGCGGTGTAGGTCGTGCCGCCGGCCAGCGGCTCGTCGGGGGTGAAGACGTAGATGGAGGTGTTGAGCCACTCGCCGCTCCCGGCGATCTCCGGCTCGAAAGTGACAGGCTGCGGCAGGTCGGGGTAGGTCGGGTCGCTGACGGCGGTCAGGGGGACGACGGGGCGGTTGAAGATGACGGTAATGGTGGAGTCAGTCTCCACGTCCGCGGTGTTCGGTGCGGGGATGACCTGGGCGACTTCCAGGTAGCCGACGGTGTGGAAGCGGAAGCGGTAAGGGCCGGCGATGGGGTTGCCGTCGGCGGCCTTCGCCGCCAGGCCGAGGGTGACGTGGTAGTCCTCATCCCGCTTGAGGAGGGTGGCGGGCTTGAAGACCAGAGTACGGTCGTCGCGCCACTCGAAGGTGCCGGGGACCTGGGGGTCGAGTTGGAAGGCGGACTCGACGGAGTCCTTGTCCATCGCGCGGTCGAAGACCAGTTCGATGGCCCCGTCCGGGGGGAGTTCCTCGCCGCGCGCCGGCGTGCGCCAGACCAGCGTCGACGGCCGCGACCCGGCCGCCTTCGAGGCGGCCATGAACCGCTCCGAGCCCCCCCGGCGTCTCCTGCGGGATCGACGCCTCGTCCAGAAGGCCCGCATCCGCATGCTCCCGACGATCGACATCGGACACCGCCGCCTCCAGGGGGAGCAGTCCGCCGCCGCGTTGCGCACGG
>JALWUZ010000674.1 GCA_027079895.1 Anaerolineae bacterium | reverse complement strand
AGGCCGCCATTCGTGATTCGCGTGTCACCTGGGGAGCATAAGAAGCGTTACTTCCGCTTCCGCGCCGCGATGAGCACCAGCCCCCCGACCGCCAGGGCCAGCGCACCGGCGCAGGTACCGCTGCCGGTCTCGCCCGCGCTCTGCTCCGTGCCCTCCTGCCGCACCTCCGTATCCGTCGGCGGCGCGGTCGAGCCGGACGCGGCGGGTGTGGCCGTCGCCCACGACGCGCCCTCCTCATCCTCCCCGACCACCTCGTAGGCCGTCCCCCCGGCGACGAAGATGACCCGCGTCCCCACCGCCAGGTAGTCGCCCCACTCTGGATGCTCCGCCAGCATGTCGAAGTACGCCTCGGAGCCGAACGCGATCGGCGTGGTGGTCATCTCGTCGGGGTTGAAGCGGGTGTCGGTCCAGACCCCGTTTTGCAGGATGAAAGTCTTGTCGCCGGCCGTCCGCACCACGTCGGCCACCTCCTCCGGCACCTCCGCCGCGGAGAACGCAGAGCGCATACCGGCCTGACTTTCCGCCTCCTCCACCGCCGCCGCGCCGGCGGTGGGGGCCGCCGGAATTTCCAGCATGAACCGCTCCTCGGCGGCGTTCTGCCCTCCCGCGCTCAAGATGTCCTCCTCCTCGACGAGGAAGGAGGTGTAGGGGGTGATGATGCCGTACCGCACGCTCAAGGAGACGACGGCGTCCACCAACTCCGGCTGCTCCCCGTGGAGGCGGATCTGGGTCAGCAGATGGCCGATCTTGCGCGTCGCCCACAGGCGCGGGATGAAAGCGGCGGTCGAATCGGCGTCGGCCTCGGCGGTGGGGCGGAAGTACCCCTCGTAGACGAACTGCCGCTCCGCGCCGTTGACCTCTCCGGTCAAGGTGATACGGGTCGCCCCGCCGTCCCGGTACCTCCCGACCAGGACGAGTTGCGTCCCGGCGAACAGGTCGGGCAGCGGGTCGGGGTACAGATCCTCGGTCAGCACGCCGCCGAAGTCCAGGCGGACATTGGAGAGCACCGGGGTACTGATCTGGGCGTAAAAGCCGGAGACCTCCTCGTCAATGCGCTCGTAGGGCCGGACGTAGCCCGTGACCCCGCCCCCCTGTTCGGCCAGCGTATCCAGCAAGACGGTGTTCACGTCGTCGCCGACGCCGAAGGGGAAGATGCGGACGTTGGACGGGGCAGCGGCCCGGACGTTCGCCAAAATGCGCTCCACGTTCACCTCTCCCTCGGTGGGCAGGCCGTCGGTGAGGAAGATGAGCACGGTAGGCCGTTCCTCGTCCGCCTGGGAAAGAGCCTCCAACAGGGCGCGGTTGATGTCGGTGCCGCCGACGGCCTGGAGTCTGCGCACCCAGCCGATGGCCTCGTCGGCCTCCGACGCGAGGCGCAGCCCGCCGGCGTACTGTCGCAGGCCGGTGGAGAACGAGATGACGTTGAAGCGGTCCTCGCTGTTCAGATGGCCCAGGATGAAGGCCAGCGCGTCTTTGGCCTGGGACAGTTTGTCCCCCTCCATCGAGCCGGAGGTATCTAGCACCAGGATGATGTCCCTGGGGATGACCTGCTCCTCCTCGGCGGCGACGGCGGGGGAGACGAGAAGCAGGAAGAAGCCATCCTCCTCGTCCGTCTCCCGATCGGTCAGCAGATGAAGGCCGACCTCATCCTGACCGACGGTGTAGTCCAACTCGAAATCCTCGTCGGGCAGCACCTCCTGCTCCTCGTAGCCGACGGTGGCCTGGTAGTCGCCGTCCCGCTCGATGTAGACCCTGTCCTGGTGAGTGGGGGAGTACAGGGCGCGGATGGGGGTCTGGGAGCGGAGGGTGACGTGGACGCTGACGTTCTCCAGCGGGCGGGCGGAGAACTTCTCGGTGTTCAGGGGGTAGACGTAGCGGATGAGGCCGTTATCGGCGGGGAGTACCTGGCTGTACTCCAACTCGATCTTGCGGGAGCCGCCGGGAGGGATGGGGAAGATGCGGGCCTGCACCGCCCCTCGCCCGACGTACTCCAACAAGGCGGGGTCGCGCCGCCGCCGCACGGTATCCTCGTAGATGGCGCGGGCCTCGTCGGCGGTCAGAATCTTCCCCTCGATCGGCTGGCCGTCCACCCACATAGTGAACTTGGAGACGGCCGCCCCTTCCGGCAATGGGAAAATGTAAGTGCCCTCGGCCTCCCACTCGTGCTCGTTGACGAACTCCTGCTCGACGTGGGTAACGGCGACCTGCCCCTCGATGGTCACATCCACCCGGTGGTAGCGGATGGTGAGCCAGGAATCCTCCAACGGGATGGGGTCCGGCACCGGCGGCATATCGGGGATGACGATGCCGTCGGCCAGGGCGGACGTGGATCCGGTCAGCAGCAGAGCCAAGATGAGTAAGATGGTGGTGAGTTTGGTACGCATTTTTCTCCTCCTGTGTCTGATGTGGTCTGGTTACTAGACGCCGGAGGAGAGGAAATGGTTCCGTGGCCGGATAACGCCAAAGCGGGCGTCCGGTGTGCGGACGCCCGCTCTACGCTGATTGTCACCCGCCGCCTGCTACTCCAATTTCTCCCTGAGGGCCTTCGTCAGCGCGGGCACGACCTTGAACAAGTCGTCCACGATGCCGTAGTGCGCCAACTTGAAGATGGGAGCCTCCGGGTCCTTGTTGATGGCGACGATGACCTTGCTGGTGCGCATGCCGGCCTGGTGCTGAATCGCCCCGGAGATGCCGCAGGCGATGTACAGGTCGGGGTTGACCGTCTTGCCGGTCTGCCCCACCTGGTGCTCGTAGGGAATCCATCCGGCGTCCACGGCGGCGCGGGAGGCTCCGATGGCCGCCCCCAGCACCTCCGCCAGTTCCTTGAGCGGCTCGTACCCCTCCGGCCCGCCGACGCCCCGCCCGCCGGAGACGATGATGCTGGCGTCCGCCAGGCTCACGCCCCCCTCGGTCTCCTTGAAGCCGGTCACTTTGGAACCGATCTCGTCCTCGGACAGCACCGGCTCCACCGTCGCCACCTCGCCGCTGCGGGCGGAATCCGGCTCCGGCTTGGGGAAGGCCCGCACGCGCAGAGTGGCGATCTGCGGGAGACGCTCCGGGATGATGCACTTGGAGAGCAACTTTCCGGCGTAGATGGGCCGGGTAGCGAGTAGCCGCCCGTCCTCCAACTCCAACGCCGTGCAGTCGGCGATGCAGCCGGTCTCCAACTCCACCGCCAACATCGGCCCCAACTCCCGCCCCCGGAAGGTCGCGCTGATGAGCACCGCTTGGGGCTGGGCTTCCCGCACGACTTTCGCCATCAGCGCGGCATACGGCTCGACGC
Source organism: Anaerolineae bacterium (assembly GCA_027079895.1). GTDB lineage: Bacteria > Chloroflexota > Anaerolineae > B4-G1 > B4-G1 > JALWUZ01. The sequence goes on along the minus strand of JALWUZ010000674.1, from coordinate 492 downwards.
GGAAGTCGGCCAACGTGTCGTCCTCGGCCACCAGCACCCGGTCGGCCCCGTAGGAGATGGCCTCCTGCGCCAGGTCGGATACCCCCGCGCTGCCGAACAAGCAGGCGACCACCTGTCCGCCGGTCTCATCGGCCAGCCGGCGGGCCGCGCCCATCGCCTCCCAGGAACCGCCCGCCACCATGCCCTTGAACTGCTCCACCCAGACGAAGATGTCATTGCTCATTGCCATCCCTCCTATATCACCTTCTCGGCCAGCAGTTTCTCGACCAAGATGGCCGCCGCCTCCTCGACCGTCTCGGCCTCGATGATCTCCGCCTCACCCTCGCGGGCCGGCGGCGGCATAACCTGCGGCCAGCGCACGGCGGCCCCCGACGCGCCTACCTTGTCCTCCTCCGCGCCGATGTCCGCCAGCGTCCAATGGGGATACTTCATCCGCGCCGCCTTGCGGATGCCGATGAAGGACGTGTAGCGCGGCTCGTTGATCCCCTTGGT
>JALWUZ010000673.1 GCA_027079895.1 Anaerolineae bacterium | reverse complement strand
GTTGACGATGGCCTCCAGGACGGGCGCGATGTTCCAGCCCTCTTTGGCGGAGACGCGCAGCACCTCGTCGGGGTCGCCGCCCAGCAGTTCGACCAGTTCCAGGGCGACCTCGTCGGGGCGGGCGGAGGCGAGGTCAATTTTGTTCAGGACGGGGACGATCTCCAAATCGGCTTCCAGGGCCAGGTAGAGGTTCGCCAGCGTCTGGGCCTGGATGCCCTGGGAGGCGTCCACGACGAGGAGCGCACCTTCACAAGCGGCCAACGCCCGGCTGACCTCGTAGGAGAAATCCACGTGGCCGGGGGTGTCAATGAGGTTCAGTTCGTACTCCTGGCCGTCGGCGGCGGTGTAGGTCATCCGCACCGCCGAGGCTTTGATCGTGACCCCCTTCTCGCGCTCCAAGTCCATCGAGTCGAGCACCTGGGAGGTCATCCGCCGTTCGGGAATCGTGCCGGTCAGTTCCAGCAGCCGGTCGGCGAGGGTGGATTTGCCGTGGTCAATGTGGGCGATGATGCAGAAATCGCGGACGTTGTCTTGCTCCATAGATGACGGCTCCTGGTGGTCGGATGGTCTCACGAGGCCGTTGCCTGGGGGTGGCCGGCCAGGGGCCATAGAACGGTGAAGCGGCTCCCTTTCCCCTCCACGCTCTCCGCCCAGACGCGCCCGCCGTGCAACTCCACCAGCCCCTTGACGATGGCCAGCCCCAGCCCCATCCCGCCGTGGCGACGGGTCATGTGGTCTTCCACCTGGTAGAAACGGTCGAAGATGTGCTCCAACTCATAGGACGGGATGCCGACGCCGGTGTCGGTGACGGACAACTCCGCCATCTCGTCGTCGCGGCGGCGCACCTGTACTAGCACCCGCCCGCCGGAGGGGGTAAAGCGGATGGCGTTGGAGAGCAGGTTGTTCAGCACCACCCGCAGTTTCTCGTCGTCGGCGTAGACCGACACCGGTTCGGCGGGCAGCCTCTTGGTCAGCACCAGGCCGCCCGTCTCCGCCAACGCCTTGTAGTCCTTGCAGACCTCCTCGACGATCGTCCGCAGGTCGAGGTAGGACGGGTGCAACTCCATCTGTCCGCTCTCCAGGTAGCGGAGGTTGAGCATCGTCTCAATGATGTGCTTGAGTCGCTGGGCGGCGCGGATGACGCCGTCCAACTGCTCCTCGGCATCGTCCTCCACCTGGTCCCGCAGGACGGCGGCGTAGAGCAGGATCAGGCTCAAGGGGGTGCGCAGTTCGTGGGAGGCGATGGAGATGAAATCGGACTTCAGTTTGTCCAGTTTGCCCAGTTGCTCGTAGGCACTGCGGAGTGCGCCGACGAGACGGGCGTTTTCGATGGCGACGGCGGCCTGAGCGGCCAGCGTCATCAGCGTGTCCACGTCGTCCTGGGAAAAATTCCGCCCCCCGCGCTTGTTGACCGCCTCCAGGACGCCGATGCGCCGTTCCTGCACCTGCAAGGGCACCGCCAGCAGCGAGTGAATCTGCTCCCCGATCTTCTGACCGACGCCGCCGTAGTGCCGGGGGTCGGCCTGGGCGTCGGAGACGATCAGCGGCTCGCCGGAGGTGAGCACGGTCCCGGCGATGGAGCCTTTGAGGGGGACGGGGATGCTCGTCAACTGCTGTGATTGGCTTCCGGTCGCCGTGCGGAAGCGCAACTCTTTGGTGTTGGGGTCCTGGAGGAGGATGGAGCCGGCCTCGCTGTCCGTCAACTCCGCTGCCAGGGCGACGATTTTGTTCAGGAGCGGCTCCAACGCAGTGGTGGAGGTCAGGTCGCGGCTGATCTCCAACATCCGTTCCATCCGCTGCAAGCGAGCCTGCAACTCTTTCTCGTTCATTCTCCGACCTCCAATTCTGCCAAGCACTGCTCAATAGCCGACTCCATTGTCAGGGGGGGCGGCCCGTCCAGTCCCCACCAGCCCAGGAACTCGACGTTGCCGGCGGGCCCGCGCAGGGGGGAGGGAATCAGTCCCCGCAGATGCAGGCCCAGGTCGGCGGCCATCTCCGCGACCTGCCTCAGCACCCGCCGGTGGACGCGCGGGGCGAGCACGGCGAAAACAGATCCTTGCCTGGGAGAGGCTGGTTGCGCTCGCCACTGGCACCTACGCCAAGGCAGAGGGCGTGACAGAGGACAGCCCAGCCTGGCGACAGCTTCGCGGCGTTTCCTACGTCCGGCGTGCGGTTTCGGAGGGGATTCGGTCACCGGCGTTCCCGATGCTCCGCAACCAGGCGGGCGTTGGCGGCGTCGGTACGTACTGGGTCACATTGGTGGCGGGAGGGCTCGTCGAACACGAGTCGGGTGCGCTCACGCCGCGCGGAGTGGAGCTTGCCGAAGCCTTCCTCCGCCATCGCAGCACGCCAGACCGAGGAACACTGCTGCGAGTCGTGCGCGGAGATTCACCCAGCCTTTCGGAGCAGGTCCTTGTCGAATGGGGGCGGAGCGCCCACCTCGGTGCTGCAAGAACACGTGAGCGCCGTCTCTTGGCTGACGCCCTTCTGGAACCAGGCGCACACCGAAAGGTGGCCGCGGCGATGCAGGCAACCGACGGCACGTCGTCCGACGGTGACACCTTCCAAGGACTGAACGCTCAACTCCGGAAGGAGCGGGACCCGCTGTCCGAGCGCCTCGCCGCCGTTGTCGCAGTGGCTTCCGCGTTTGAGGACCTCCACCGAGAGCTGCTCTACCGTTTTGATCAGATTCGCGCTGTCGGCCACCGCCGGCCAGTGCCCACCACGTCCATCGGCCTCATCGACGGCTCTTCCGGGCTCGAGGACCTGGGCGACGCACTCAAGGGAGCGTTGAGCGCCCATGGCGCGTGCCTGCCGCACGCTGTGGCGGACGCTGTTCACGGTTTCAGCCTGGCCATCGAACCCACCGTTTGGGCTCCAGACGAAGGCGGCCTGGTCGAGGGCCTGGTGCGTCATCACGAGCGGGTTCAGGCGGGCAAGCTGGACGCCTCCAGGCAACCGAAGCGCCCATGGGTGGAGCTGCGTGGGCATGACGTCGTCGTGGCGCCTCGGTACGCCCTCGACGAGAGGCCGGAGAAGCCGAGCGCCTCGGCGTTCACCCATCCGTACCGGATCGAACAGTTCGCCGGAATGCTCCGAGAGGCAGAGGCGTGGGAGGCTGCATCGTGAAGGCGCGTCGACTTCTCGAGTTGTGGGAGCCCCCGCAGGGCTACCGGCTCGCCAGCGCTATGGCGACCACCTATGAGCTGCAGGCGGATTTCCTCGAGGAAGACCTCCTCCCCGTTGCGCTGGACCTACGACTCCCGGCGGCACGAGGGAGGGAGTTTCGCTTGGAGCTCGAACGAGCGTTGCAGGACACCGAGGTGTCGGTGTTCTTCCACCCCGGCCGGTATCAGGCCGGTCTTCGTCGCTCGCCGCGGATTGATCTCGTTCCCATCCCGGAGGGGCGCTACCCGAAGCTGCATGCCAAAGTGGCGATGCTGCGGTTCGTCTCGCCCGCAGCGCCAGAGCCAACAAGTCAGGTCGTGCGACTGGTCGTAGGCTCGGCCAACCTCACCAGCCCGGGATTCCGAAGCAACATCGAGGTCGGCGCGGCCATCGACGATGCGCCTGGTGCCACCGCTGAGGCCGCGACCGCAGTGCGGGACGCAGTGTCTTGGCTCGAAGGTCTGGTCGGCGAGACGACCGAGCCGGTGACGCGCGAGCGCCAACGAATGCGTCGACACGGCAGCGTCTGTCTTGCCCGGCGCCGACGAGGCCTGCAACGGCGTCGATGACGACTGCGACGGCGCCGTCGATGAGGACGTCAAGAGCACCTATT
>JALWUZ010000672.1 GCA_027079895.1 Anaerolineae bacterium | reverse complement strand
TGGTCGAACGGCTGGTGCCGCCGGAGCAGTTGGCCCGCTGGGACCGCCGGGCCGCCGGACAGGGCGCGCTGTTTTTCCTCGCCGTCTTCCTGCTCCCCTTCCTCCCCGACGATGTGGCCTGCTTCCTGATTGGGTTGAGCCCGCTGCCGCTCCTGCGGATGTTCCTCCTGGCGACGGCGGCCCGGCTGCCGGGGCAGTTCGTGGCCTGCTGGATGGGGGCCTATGCGACGCGGATACCGCTGTGGGCCTGGGCGGCGTCGCTGGGGCTGGCGGCGGCGGTCGGGTGGGCGGCGACGAGAGCGGTCGAGCGGTGACTACCCGTCCTCCTCGGTGACGCCGGCGGCGGCGAGCAGACGGCGGTACACCTCCCCCGGCATCGCCTTCCGCTTGCCGGGGCCGCGCAGCCAGGCCTTGACCTTCTTCCCGTAGAAGGCCGGCACCGGCGACTCCTCCGCCTTCACCTGCACGTCGGGGTTGACGAAGACGATCGCCCCGCGTACCGGCACCTCCGCGTCCGGCAGGTGTTTGGCGAGCCACTTGTTCAGTTTATCCACCTGCCGCTCCGCCTCGTAATCCGGCGCACCGACCGCCTCCTGCCCGGCGAACTGCCGAAAGAACTTCCCCTTCTGCCGATGCCGCCAGCGTCCCTTTTCGTAGGTGATCTCTCCCCCCTGATTCTTGACGACGAACACGGTGCAGCCGCCGGGGTCTACCAGGACGTGGGCGGCGGGGAGGACGTATTGCAGGAGCACGTGCCGGTTATCCAGCCCCTTGAGGGCCTCGGCGAGCGTCTTGTAGTGGGCCAGATAGCCAGCGTACCGGTCGGCGAAGAAGCCGCCCACCACCGCCAGGCTGAACCCCACCACCAGCGTGAGCCAGAGGATGGAGAAGTATTGCGGCTGGAAGGAGAGGAACCAGCCGATTCCCAGGGTGATGATTCCCGCCCAGGGCAGGTAGCGGCCGACGAGAGTCCTGGTGCGGATGTGCCGTTCGTTGCGGATGACGCGCATATCTCACTCCTCGAAGCGTCCCAGCACCAGACAGGCGTTCAGTCCCCCCAGGCCGAAGGAGTTGGAAAGCACCACGCGCACATCGGCCTGACGGGGGCCTTCTGGGACGTAGTCTAGATCGCACTGCGGGTCGGGGGTCTCCAGGTTGGCCGTCGGGTGGATGACCCCCTGCTCGATGGTCAGGGTGCAAACGGCGGCCTCGATGGCCCCCGCGCCGCCCATCGCGTGGCCGAGCATGGATTTCGTCGCGCTGATGGGCACCTCGTAGGCCCGCTCTCCGAACAGGCTCTTGATGGCGCGGGTCTCGATGACATCGTTGACCGGGGTGCTGCTGCCGTGAGCGTTGATGTAGTCCACAGCGGCGGGGCTCAGGCCGGCGTCTTGCAGGGCCCACTTCATCGCCCGGATGGCGCCGCGCCCCTCCGGGTCGGGCCGCGCCACGTGGAAGGCGTCCGACGAGGAGGCGTACCCCAGCACCTCGGCGCGGATGCGGGCCCCACGGGCTTGGGCGTGCTCCAGCGACTCCAACACCATAATCGCCCCTCCCTCGCTGTAGACGAAACCGTCCCGGTCGGCATCGAAGGGGCGGCTGGCCCGTTCCGGCTCGTCGTTGCGGGTGGAGAGGGCGTGCATGGCGATGAACCCGATGATGAGGGCCGGGTGGACCAACGCCTCGACCCCGCCGCAGAGCATCACGTCGGCGGCTCCGCGCCGGATGACCTCCGCCGCCTCGCCGATGGCCTGTGTGCCGGTCGCGCAGGCGGAGACGACGGTGTTGATCGGCCCGCGTGCGCCGGCCCAGCGGCTCACGTGGTGAGAGGGCATGTTCGCCGAGGCGGAGGAGAGGATGAAGGGGTTGATGCGTGCCGTCCCCTTCTCGCAGAACTCCTCCATCCCCTTGATGATGCGCTCGAAGCCGCCGATGGCGGTCCCGACCAGCACGCCGACCCGCTCCTCATCGGCCAGCGGCAGGGGGAGCGCGGCGTCGGCGACGGCGGCCTGGGCCGCCGCCACCGCCACCTGGGAGCAACGGGCCATCCGCCGCGCCTCTTTGGGATTGATGTACCGGCAGGGGTCGAACCCCTTCAACTCCCCGGCGATGCGCACGCTCAACATCGAGGCGTCGAACTGGGTGATGGGCCCGACGCCCGACCGCCCCGCCAGCAGGCCGTCCCAGGTCTCCGCCAGCGTCAGGCCGAGGGGGGTCAGAGCCCCCATGCCGGTGATTACGACTCGTCTGCGTTCGCTCATGGCTGCTCCTCAGAGAAACTCTTTCAGGTGGTGCTCGACGGCGTAGGCCGCCGCCTCGGCCCGATTGGTCAGATTCAACTTTTTCAGGATACTGCTGACGTAGTTGCGCACCGTCCCCTCCCCCAAGAACAGGGTGCGGGCGATCTCGCGGTTCGTCTTCCCCTCGGCGACCTGGGCCAGGACGCGCATTTCCTGGTCGGTGAGGCTGGCGAAGGATTCCTCGTGTTCCTTGCGGGCCGCTTCCCGCACGCGGGCGAACACCTTTTGGGTCAGGGCGGGGTCGAGCAACGCCTCTCCCCGGCCCACCTCGCGCACCGCCCGCACCAGGTCTTCGCTGCCGATTTGCTTCAGGACGTAGCCGCAGGCCCCGGCGGAGATGGCGTCGAAGAGCATCTCATCCTCGGCGTAGGAGGTGAGCATGATGACCTTGATGTCCGGGTCCTGCTCTACGATTCTACGGCAGGCCTCGATGCCGCTGCCCCCACGCAGGCGGATGTCCATCACCACCACGTCGGGGCGCAGGCGGAGCGATTTCTGCACCGCTTCCTTCGCCGTCGCCGCCTCGTCCACCACGGTGAGGTCCGAGTAGTTGTCCAACAGGGTGCGCAGCCCCAGACGGACTACCTCGTGATCGTCCACGATCAACACTTTGAGTGCCATATCTCGCCTCCGGCAGAATCACAGACGGATCTCACACCTCGAGCAGCATATCCGGTGTGACCAGAAGGACATCTTTTTGGGACGCTCGTTCCTGCAATGCCGGAGTGAATCCTCGCTTGGCAAAAAGAGCGTACACTACCCGTTGCCAGGGCCCACCAGGAAGCAGGGAGGCCTTTCTCATCAATTCATTCAGGATGTTGAGCCCAACAGGACGTTCTGTCCATTTGCACTCCCCCACCAACAGTTCTCGCGTGCGCTCGTTCCACCCGACCACGTCCAATTCTCCTTGCGGAGACCACCAGCGTCCCAGGCGACTGAGAGATAGCGGCAGATTGCCTCGCTGACCAAGTCGGGCTATGTACCAGAGCGCGGATTCCTCGAACGCTGCGGCGACGAACCCGTTGAAGTGAGGGACTAATTCCTCCGCCACTAGTGCATCCAGCCAGCCCAACTCCAGGCGGTCCTTGAAAGGATGTACGAAGCGGAACCAGAAACGGAGAAATGGGTCGCTAATTCGGTATATACTCCGGCGGCTCTTGGCTGGGCGTGTCTCGGTGATGGGCGTCAGCCGCTCGATGATGTGGAGTCCTCGTAGTACATCTAGGTACTTGCCAACGCTGGTGGAAGGAAGATGAGCAGCCTGGGCGATCTCGTTCCGACGGGTACGTCCATGAGCAATGGCCTGCAACACAGAAAAATAGTTGCGTGGCTCGCGCAGTTCCTCCATCAGCAACAAGCGCGGCTCATCGTATAGGAGGGAACGGGGGTGCAGTATTTGTCGCCGGGCGTTCTCCAGGACGCTCAGTCGGTCGTCGAAGATCTCCAAGTAGTACGGAATACCGCCCATGACAGCCCATGTC
>JALWUZ010000671.1 GCA_027079895.1 Anaerolineae bacterium | reverse complement strand
GAGGAACGGCAGGTAGAACAAAGGCAGCGTGGCCGCCGCGTAAATCGCCGCCGTCGCCACGTACCCCATCCTCTCGATGAGCGGCCCGGCCAGCCCGCCCAGAATCATCCCCAACAGCATAAAACCGGACATCCAGCCGGACATGCGGACGCGGTGCTCATCGGCGAGCGCCAACTCCGGCAGGAGCGCGGTGTACGGAATCTGGTGGAGCGTGTAGGCGACGTTGTAAACCAGCAGCACCACCGCCAGGTACACCAGATTCCAGACCGACTCGCCCCGCACCGGCGGCGTCCACAGCAACACGAAAAAGAGCACCAGCGGCAGACCGGACCAGAACATAAACGGCAATCGCCGCCCCCACCGGCTGCGAGTGTGGTCCGACCAACGACCGACCGGCAGCGCGAGCACCGCGTTCACCACCCGGACGGCGAGCATCACTGCCCCGTAGAGCGGAGCGGCGACCAGCGGAGCACCCTCCGGCGGCAAGTAAAAGTACATCAGCCAGCCGCTCAAGATGACCCAGAGCATCGCGGTGCCCAGCGTCATCAGGCCGTAGAAAACGTCCACCTTGAGCGAGGGAGCGCGTTCGGCCATCACCGATTTTCCAGGCGGAACCCGTGCCCCCGCACCGTGACAATGTAAGCGTGGTCGGGGTCAACGGCGGCGATGCGGCCCCGCAACCGTCGCACCAGCGCGTCAATAGCCTGCTCCGAAATCCCCAACTCCTCCTCTTCCGGCCAGACCGCATGCACGATCTCATCCCGCGAGACCACCTGCCCCTCGTGGTCGAGCAACAACTCCAACAGCCGGTACTGGGCCACCGACAGCGGCGGGGTCAACTCGTGCCCGCCGACGAACACCTTACGGGCCGCTCGATCCACCCGCAGCCCTCGATTGGGCCCCTCCAGTTCCAACGGCAGCGTCGCGTCCGCCCCCACGAACCCCAACTTAACGCGCAGAGCGATCTGAATCTCGTCCCCATCCCGCAGCAGATACGGCCGGTCGCGCACCTCGTGGCCGTTGACATAAGTGCCGTTCTTGCTCCCCAAGTCCCGCAGATAGAAATTCCCCCCGTCCCGCTCGATGACCGCGTGATGGCGGGAGACCGGTCGCTCCGGCAGCACGATGTCACAGTCGGAGCCGCGCCCGATGACCATCCGCTCCCGGTCCACAATCCAACGCTGACCCTCCGGCTCCCCCTCGTAAACGATGAGCATCGGCATATCTTGTTGCCTCATTCCCGCCTCCATTACTTGACAGAAACGCCCTTCTCGCTTATGATGGCCTCATCGCCGTAAACCAGGAGAAGAGAAACCGTGACCCGCCTGCTCACACCCGGGACCGTCCTGCGCAGACGGTACAAAATCATAGCGCCAGTGGGCCGGGGTGGAATGGGGGCGGTGTACCGAGCCGAGGACCTGCGCTTGCAGGGCCGTATCTGCGCTATCAAGGAGGTGCGCCCGGATCCAGACGCCACGCCGGAAGCCCTCGCCCAGGCTCAAGAACAGTTCCGCCGTGAGGCTTTCACCCTGGCCCGCCTGGATCACCCCAACTTGCCCAAAGTGTCCGACACCTTCACCGAACGGCGGCGCGAGTACCTGGTGATGGATTTCGTCGAAGGGCGTGACCTGCGCCAGGTGGTGGAAGAGCACCGCCGCCGGGAGGAGTTCCTGGACGAATCCGAGGTGCTCCACTGGGCCGACCAACTGTGCGACGCCCTGGAATACCTCCACAGCCAGGAACCTCCGGTACTCCACCGTGACATCAAACCGGCCAACATCAAGTTGACCCCCGGCGGGTTGATCAAACTGGTGGACTTCGGACTGGTCAAGTTGCTGGCGACGGACGACTCCCGCACCATCACCGTGTTGCAGGGCCGGGGCACCATCGCCTACACCCCGCTGGAGCAATACGGAGGGGACACCGGCCACACCGACGTCCGCTCCGACATCTACTCGCTGGGCGCGACCCTCTACCACCTGCTGACCAACCGCCCCCCGGCGGACGCCCGCCAGCGATTCCTCGACCCGCATTCCCTCGTCCTGCCCCGCGAGATCAACCCCCGCATATCCCCGACGACGGAACGCGCCATTCTGACGGCCATCGCCATGCACCCCGACCAGCGTCCCCCGACGGTGGCGGCCTTCCGCGAGATGCTGCACGCCGCCTCGCTCCCCTCCCCCCTGGTGCCGCTGGTGCCCGCTCGTGGCGAGTGGGCGCGGGCGTGGCGCGAAAACCGCCCCCTCCTGCTCGTCACCGGGACGCTGCTCATCCTCGCCGTCCTGGCCACCCTGCGCTAACGGCGGGTCTCCCCCTGGTTCCGATGAGATTCTAAAAGGTACAGCACACTCTCATTGCAGACGACGGCCACCAGCGACGGGACGAACAACACCGTCAACAGCGGCATCACCACCCCGGCGGCGATGACCACCGCCAACAACATCCCCTGTACGGCGGTGAAACCCGGATGGGCGATGACCAGCACCGCCGTATTGCGCAACGTCGTGTACAGCCGCCGGTCCTCCTGCTCCATCAACAACGCCAGCGGGTACATCTGCGCTACGGCCCACATCCCCCCCAGCCCGATGACGATGCCGCGCAGCCAGGCCCCGGTGGTCGGGCTGATCTCGAAGGGGGCCCCGCCGGGAGTGTAAAAACGCAGATCGCTCACCACCACGACCCCGGCCAGCAGATTGACCAGCGCCAGTTGCCACGCCCGCCAGAAGTACCGCCGGAAACCGGCGAAATAATCCCGCCAGCCGATGGCCCGCCCGTCCGCCACCCGGTTGGCGACGGCCCACAGCCCGGCCAGCGCGGGCGGGAGTGTGACCACCGGGAAGGCCAGCAAGACGGTGACGACGTTCATCAACATCAGGAGGAACAGTTCGTCCCACCAGACCTTGACCGCCTCCCAGAAAACGCGCAGCGCGTCGCGCATACCCCTCTTCTGTCCTTACGTCCCGTCCACCGCCGGGCCCCCCAGGAACGGCTCGCCCTGGGTCGCCAGGGACAACTTCCGCGCCGGCGGCAGGCGGCGGAAACGGGCCTCGGCCCGCTGGGCGGCCCCGCGGTCGGCGAACCGCCAGGCCGCCAGCAGATGCACCGGACGGCGGCCGGCGGTATAACGTGCGCCCCGCCCGGCGTTGTGCGCCGCGACGCGCCGCGCCAGGTCGTTCGTCACTCCGGTATAGAGCGTCCCGTCGGCGCACCGGAGGAGGTACATAAACCAACTCATCGCCGGGCCGTGTCCAACCACTGCCGGGCGGCCCGCTCCCGGCGACAATCGGGGCACAGCCCCCACACCTCCGCCGTCTCCGGGAACATCTCGGCCAGAAAGGCGGTCGGCTCCGGGGCGAAGTAACGCCCGCACTCCGGGCAGGCGTGCAGTTCCACCGTCGTATGCCAGGTGTGGAGCACCCGCACCCCGTCCCGCTCCTCGATCCGAATCGCGCCGGTGGGGCAGACCGCGGCGCAGGCCCCGCAGCCCAGGCAGGCTTCGGCGTGCAGATCGAAAGGCGTCCCGACGCGCCGCTCCACCCCGCGCCCGATGAAAGAGATGGCCGCCGCTCCAATCGCCTCCCGGCAGACGCGCACGCACAGCCCGCACAGGACGCATAACTCGTTCGCCTGCTCCGGCGGCGGCGCAAAGCGGGACTCGGTGACGCCCAGCGCAGCGGCCATCTCACGTATCAAGTCGGACTGCGGGGCGCGGCTCAACAACGCCTCCATCGCCAACCGCCTGGCCCTGACCGCCTCCGGGGACTCCGTCTCCACCGCCATCCCC
>JALWUZ010000670.1 GCA_027079895.1 Anaerolineae bacterium | reverse complement strand
GGCCTTCGGCGATGGGGCGACCGCCACCGGCGCGACCGTCAGCCACACCTACAGCGTGGACGGGGCCTACACCGCCATCGTCACCGCCTCCAACAGCGCGGACATCAAAATGAGCGCGACCGCCGTTCTCATCACCAATCAGCCGCCGGTGGCGGACGCCGGCCCGGACCAGGGCGTGACAGTCGGTACGACGGTCATGCTGGACGGCAGCGGCAGCGACGACCCGGACGGCCATCTACCGCTGAGTTTCGGCTGGGCGCAGACCGGCGGCCCGGCGGTGACGTTGAGCGACCGGCACATCGCCACCCCGACCTTCGCCGCGCCCTCCATCCCCTCCGTCCTGACGTTCACCCTCGCCGTGACCGACGCCTACGGCCTGCCCGACCCGACGCCGGATGAGGTGCTCATCAGCGTGGGCGGCATCCCCATCAGCGGACTGGTCGCCCTCAACAGCAGCCCCACTCCACTCAGGCAGCCGACCGCCTTCACCGCCAGCGTCGCCGCCGGAAGCAACGTGCTCTACAACTGGGCCTTCGGCGACGGGGCCACCGGAGAGGGACGATACGTCACGCACACCTACGCCGCAGTCGGCCACTACATCGCGACCGTCGTCGCCTTCAACGGCCAGGGGAGCCTCACGGCCACGACCCGCGTCACCATCGCCAACAACACCCGCGACGCGGCGCAGGTCATCAGCAGCACCGGCACTATCACCAGCCGCCTGGAGAACGTCCAGGATGTGGACTGGTTCAGAGTCTACGTCCCGGAACCGGACTCCACGCTGACCGTGACGCTGGAGGACTTGAGCGCGGACTTCGACCTCTACCTCTTCGCGCCGGAAGTGGATGAGGAAACCGGGCAGTTGCGGGACATCGGCGGGCTGGCGAATATCGGCGGACTGGCGAACATCGGCGGTCTCGCCAACATCGGCGGGCTGGCGAATATCGGTGGCTTGGCAAACATCGGCGGCTTGGCGAACATCGGCGGGCTGGCAAACATCGGCGGCTTGGCAAACATCGGTGGCTTGGCGAACATCGGCGGTCTTGCCAACATCGGCGGCCTCGCTAACATCGGCGGATTGGCCAACATCGGCACTCTAGTTGGCATCTCCGCTAACCCCGTCACCGCCACCGAGCAGATCGTCTACGATGTCCACGAGTTGGCCGGGCCGTACTACATCGCCGTCACCGGGCACACGTCGAGGACGGTAGGCCAACCCTACGTCTTGAGCACTCGAGTAATGACCCCCACCCCGCGCTACGCCCCCATCACCTACACGGTGCCGACCACCTTCACCACCCCAGTCACCGACACCACCATCCACACCCTGATCCTGTTCAACGGCGCCCGTTTCAACCGCTTCTACACCGGCACCGACACCATCACCGCCGCCAACCTCCCCGCCCGGCTGAACGCGCTGGCCGCCCACCCCAACGTCAGCGGCACGGTGGTCAACCTGGATAGTTACCCGGCGATCAACTTCGCCTACTCGGTCTGGGATACCCAGCCCGGCAACCCCCTGGCCGCCAACTTCGTGGCCGCGCACATCAAATCCCTGCTCTACAGCCTCGCCCCGGCCTACCCCAACCTGGAGTACCTGGTGCTCGTCGGCGACGACCGCATCATCCCCTACCGCCGCATCCCCGACGAGGCGTTGGTGTCGAACGAGCGACTCTACGCCCCCATCGCCTACACCCCCATCATCTCCGAATCGCTGGCCTCGCGCTACCTGCTCAGCGACGACTACTACGCCGGCGTCCTCCCGCTCCCCTGGCGCGGACGGGAACTCTACCTCCCCCACCTCGGCATCGGGCGGCTGGTGGAGACTCCCGCCGAAATCGGGACGGCGATTGACGCCTTCCTGGCCCATCCGGTGGTCGCACCCCAGGACGCGCTGGTAACAGGCTACGACTTCCTGACCGACCAGGCCGCGTCCATCAGCGACACGCTGGACTCCCAGGGCATCGTCACGCTGACCACGCTCATCAACGACGCCTGGACGCCGGACGACCTGCGGGCCGCGCTGATCAGCGTCACCACGGCCAGCGACCTGAACTCGCTCAACGCCCACTTCGCCCACTTCCTCCTCATCCCGCCCACGTACACCCCGTCCGTCTCCCCCACCTGGGGCGACATCCTCGTCTACTCCGTCGAGATTACGGACAGCACCGACTACAGCGGGACGATCGAGTTCTCCGTCGGCTGCCACTCCGGGCTGAACGTGCCGGATGCAGACTCGCTCTCGCCCGTCATTGGCACCGACTGGCCTCAGGCTTTCCTGCGCCAGGGGGCGACCTTCATCGGCAACACCGGCTACGGCTACGGCGACTCCGACCTGATCGCCTACTCCGAGCGGCTGATGACCAACTTCGTCGAGGAACTGGGTTCCTGGGACGACGGCCCCCAGACCGTCGGGCGGGCGTTGATGCGGGCCAAGCAACGCTACTTCAACTCCGTCGCCGTCGGCTCGCTGAGCAACTACGACGAGAAGGTGCTGGCGGAGATGACCCTCTACGGCCTGCCGATGCTGCGCGTGGACATGCCCGTCACCGACACCCAGCCGTATGCCCCCTCTGACCAGGCGGACGAGACGGTGGACTGGGAGCGGGGGGTCATCACCACCACCGAGACCTTCGACTTCTCGTACAGCCAGCACGCCTTAGAGACCGGCAACTACTTCTCCATCGCCGGCGTGGACGACTGGCAAGTCTCCGGCGGACGGCCCATCCAGCCGCGCACCAGCCGGGACATCCACATCGAGGACACCATCGCGCACGGCGCGTTGCTGGTCGGCGGCGACTTCACCGAAGTAAGCGGCTTCGACCCCGCCGTCTCCCGCATCGTCACCGACGAACTGTACGCGGACATCGAGCCTCCCTACCCGACCAGCGCGTGGTACCCGCCGCACCCTAGCGTCGTCAACCGCTTCCTCTCCATTGACGGCCAGTCCCACGAGCGGCTGGTAGTCGTCCCGGTTCAGTTCCGCGCCACCACCGCCGACACCCCGACGGTGGGCATCGAACGGCTCTACAACACCCTGGAGTTCGAGGTCTACCACGCGCCGGTCACGGCGACCGACTTCGCCGCGCCGAGCATCTGGCAGGTGGAGGCGATCAGCACCGGCCTGTTCCTCAAGTTCCAGGTGCTGGTGGAGGACGACAGCGGGTCGGTGCCCCGCGCTATCGTGCTCTATCGGGAGGAGGGGGAGACGAGTTGGCGCAAGGCCGAGTTGGACTACGACGCCGAGAGCGGCCTGGCAAAGGGCTTCGTGCCGCCGGTGGACTCCGAAGTCTACTACTTCGCCCAGGCAGTTGACCCGACCGGCAACGTCGCGCTGGCGTTGGATCACGGCGTCCCCTTCTACGGGACGACCGTCGGAGACCCCAACGACCCCGACGCGCCGCAGTTCCTCACCTTGTCCAAGACGGTCAGCGACCCGACGCCCGACGAGGGCGACCTGCTCACCTACACCGTCATCGTCCGCAACACCGGCTTGACGACGCTCACCCACGGCCTGATCTCCGACACCATCCCCGCCGGCCTGGTGATGACGGGCACGCGCACGTTGGAGCCGCCCGAAGCCGGTTCCGCGTTCCTGCCGCCCCCGTACCTGGCCCACGACCTGACCATCGCCCCTGGGGAGGCGGTCACGCTGACGTTCACGGTGCAGGCACTCGACGGCCCGGCGGTCATCACCAACACCGCCGCCATCACCGGCGCCGAAATCACCACTCCGGTGACCGGGGCGGTGGGCATCGTCGTGCGCAACCGTCCCCCTGTCGCGGAGGATGACCAC
>JALWUZ010000669.1 GCA_027079895.1 Anaerolineae bacterium | reverse complement strand
TCCTTGTACACGTCCACGCCGGAGTTGATGGTGATGACCGGAATGCCGGCGTCCACGGCCTTCTTGACCGCGTCCCGCAGCGCGTCCGGGTTGGCGAGGGAGACGATGATCCCGTCCACCTTGTCGGCGACGTAGTTCTCGACCAACTGGGATTGCTCGACCGGGTCGCCGCTGCCGCCGGACTTCAACTGAATGCCGTACACGGCGGCCGCGTCCTTCGCCCCCTTCTCCACCACTCCCCAGAAAGCGTCCTCGGCGGGGTTGGCGTGGACCGCCATCCCGAAGACCAGTTCCGATTGCGTGACCTGGGGCTGTTCCGTCGTCGGCTCGACCGCTGCCCCTCCCTCCTCCGTGGCGGGCGGTTCCGTTGCCTTAGGCCCGCAGGCCGTCAGGGACAACACCGCGCTGAGTGCCAGCACCAAAGCGACTATTCTCGTGAAGCGCGACATCTGTTTCCTCCTTAAGTGTTTGTATTCTGTGCCTGAATGTGTCCGTTACCCGTTTCGCGTGCCGGTATCCTCCCTGGACATCACCTCCTTTCGGCCTCGTTTTCGACGGGACAGAGCCGTCGTACACCAATTCAAACACCTATCTACTGATTCGGTTTCACCATAATCTTCCCGTCGGTCCGTTTGGTGGACTTGGCGATCGCGTCCACCGCCTCGTCCAACCCGTAGCGGGCGGTGATGATCGGGCTCAAATCCAACCGTCCGGCGGCGACCAGGCGGATGACGTTGGGGAACGTTTCGTGGCCGGAATGTCCCTGCGCTCCGAAAGCCTGCGCCCGCCGTACCTGGAACGTCTCCAAGTACATCGGCACCCGGCGGGCCGCCCGCCCGATCTGCACCATCTTGCCGTTGATCGCCATCGCCTTCTCCATCTCCGGCACCGTCAGATGGGGCGCACCGGCGGCCTCGACGTGGAAATCGAACCCCGCGCCGCCGCTCAACTCCATCAACACCTCGCTAGGGACTACCTCTCGAGGGTCGAAGACGTAATCGGCCCCCACCAACTTCGCCAACTCCCGCCGCTCCGGGGAGATCTCGAACGAGACGATCGTCCCCGCGCCGGCCGCCTTCGCCAGCCCGACCGCCGCCAGCCCAATCGGCCCCGCGCCGAAGACGCTGACGTAGTGGCCGGGCCGGAAGCCGCCCGCCCGCTCGAACATCGCGTTGTAGGAGACGCTGGTCGGCTCGGTCAGCGCCCCCACCTCGAACGCCTTCTCCTCGTCGCCGAACCGCTCCGCGATTGCGTCAATCTTCCAGCAGAACTTCTCGTCCACGGCGATGTAGTTGGCGAACGCGCCGGGGATGGTGAAACCGATCTCCTCCAGATTGAGGCAGTGATTGGGGTACCCGTTCCGGCAGGGGATGCAGCGACCGCACCAGATCATCTCCTCCGCCGTCACCAGGTCGCCGACCTTGAGGTACTCCACCTCCGGGCCGACCTCCACCACCCGCCCGGAGAACTCGTGCCCCAAGATGGTGGGGAATTTCGTCAGGCCGGGGTAGAGGATGTAGTCGTCCTCATCCGTCTCGTAGAAGTGCATGTCGGAGCCGCAGACGCCGCACGCCTGCACCTCTATCACCACGTCCTTGGGGCCGGGCGTCGGGTCGGGCCACTCCCGCACCTCCAAGCGCGGATGCCGCCAGACGCTGTTGCCGGTAATCGCCTTCCCGGTCTCCTTCTCCCACTCGGAGACCGCGTAATCCGGTTTGGGTTCCCAAACCGCGTCCAGAACCAAGCCCTTCATCTCGTCCACCTCCTGATTTTTTTGATTTGGCGAGGGATCACGTCGTCTCGCGCACCACCAACTTGCCCTCGACGGTCACATCGGAGAAGCCGCCGCCCGCCTCATCCGCCGTCATCAAATCGAACACCATCCCCATCGCCAACCGCCCCATCTCCCGCTGCGGCTGGGCGATCGTCGTCAGCGGCGGGCAGACGTGGGCCGCCAGCGGGATGTCGTCGAACCCGACGACGGCCAACTCGCGCGGCACCTGAATCCCCAGCCGCCGGGCGGCGGACAACAGCCCGATGGCCGTCATGTCGTTGTAACAAAAAACGGCGGTGGGGGGCGTGTCCAAGTCCTTCAGGACGTACAACGCCCGCTCACCGCCGTCGAGCCGCCCGTTGCCGGGCACGACCAGCGCGGCCTCGAAGGGGAGCCCGGCCTCCTCCAACGCCCGCCGATACCCCGCCAGCCGCCCCGCGTCGTCGCTGTGATTCGCCGGGCCGGAGACGTAGGCGATGCGCCGATGTCCCCGCCGGATGAGGTGCGCGGTGGCGAGGTGGCCGCCGTGCTGATTGTCCACGCTCACGGAGAAGGTGTACCGCCCGCTCTGCTGATTGTGATTGTTGACCAGCACCACCGGCACGCCGATGCGTTCCAGGTGCGCCAGGTACAACGCGCCGACCCGCGAGGAGGTGACGACGACGCCGTCCACCCGCTTGGCGCGGAGCATTTCGACAGCGGCCAACTCCCGCTCCGGCTCGGCGGCGGAACTGGCCAGGATGACGGAGTAGCCGTGCTCGTGGGCCATGTCCTCGATTCCCTGCACGACCTCGGCCACGAACGGGTCGGTGATCGTCGTGACGACGATGCCGATCGTCTGCGTGCGCTGCGTTACCAGACTGCGGGCGATGGCGTCGGGGGTATAGCCCATCTCCTGGGCCAGACGGCGGATGCGGGCTTTAGTCTCCGCCTTGACCAGCGGGCTGTCGCTCAGGGCGCGGGAAACGGTGGAGTGGGACACACCGGCGGCCTCGGCGATGTCCTTGATCGAGACACGCATCGCGGGGGCTCCTTACTGCACACGTGTGCAAATTATAGCACAAAACCCCCACCTGTCAAAAAATTGGCCGGTGTACACCATATCCACGAAAAATGCGCGGATGGTGATTTGACAGATAGCATGAGGTGAGGTACACTCCCAGCGCAAGTATCTGCTCAGGAGGTGCTGAAATGGCCCAATCCGGTGCCCGGTACACACATCGGGTACAGACCATGTTCACCCCGCACCAGTACGAACTGCTCCGCGAGTACGCCGCCGAGACTCGCAAGCCGATGAGCGTCATCGTGCGGGAGACTGTGGTTCGGCACCTGTTGGAGAAAATCGAGCAGCAACGCAAGCAGAACGCCCTTCGCCGTCTCTGTTCAGGCGACGCTCCTGTCAGCGATTGGCCTGAGATGGAGCGCCAAATCGAAACCCTGTGGGAGGAGACCGAGTTGGAGAAAATCGAACAGCAACGCAAGCAAAGAGCGTTTGAATGGCTGTGTTCCCAGAGCCTCCCTGTGGATGATTGGGAAGTGATGGAGCGTCAAATCGAGACGATGTGGGAAACGTATGGATGAACGAGCCGATTTCCGTGGACGCCAACATCACCTGACGAAACACTACCCCGCTGTGCCGACCCGCGACCTGCTTCACTACCATTGACGCTTCTCTCAGTCTGGACGAAAGCAAAATGAAACCCGTGTCATATCCAGCGATCGAAGAAGGAGGATCCCTATGAGCCACCGCATCACCCCGACGATACTCACCCTGACCCTGGCCGCCGTCCTGCTGACCGGCTGCCGCGCCACACCGACCCCGACCGCTCTCCCTGTGCCGACCGATCTCCCCATCGCCTACACCCCCACCGAACCACCGCCCACCCCCACCACGACCACCCGTCCCATCCCCGAAGACGCCCTCTTCCTCTCCCTCGTCTGGCACCAGCACCAGCCGCTCTACTACAAAAACGCCGACGGGGTCTACACCCGCCCCTGGGCCCGCGTCCACGCCACCAAAGACT
>JALWUZ010000668.1 GCA_027079895.1 Anaerolineae bacterium | reverse complement strand
GTGGTTACGTCGGCGGGGGTGATCGGCAACCGGTCGGGCGGGGCGACGAACAGTGAGACGAGCGGCAGGGCGAGCAGGGCCAGGACGACGAGGAGGGAGACGCCGAACAGGGTGGCGGCGTGCGGACGGTCGGCGGCGGCGAGGTAGGCGGTCAGGGCAGCGGTGAAAAGGGCCTGGACGGAGAGGAACCTCCAGGGGAATTGGACGACGGGCAGCAGCGGCAGGTGATCCCACAGGAAGCGGGAGTAGGGGGTGATCATCAGGGTGGCGAGGGGGAAGCCGAGCAGCAGGAAGAGATGGCGGGAGTCGAGGCGGCGGCGCAGTCCCCGGAGGAGCAGCACCGCCCAGCCCAGAGCGGCGAGTCCGGCCTGGGGCCAGTGCATCGCGAAGGCGGTGTTGCCGCCGGGCTTGACGTCGTAGTCGAACAGGAAGCCTTCCTGGACGAGGTCGTCGGAGCGGAAGTGGTGGCTGTAGTGGAAGTAGCCGGCGGTGGAGGGGCCCAGTTGGACGTATCGTAGTTCCAGCACCGCCGGGAGCCAGAACCAGGCGGACAGGAGGAACCCCAGTCCCAGGGAGAGGAGGCCGTCGCGCAGGACGCGCCAGCGGCGACGGTGCCAGGTCAGCGCGATGAGGTAGAGCCCGGCGAAGGGGGAGAAGATGAAGGCGGAGAGGTTGTGGGTCAGGAGGAGGCCGGCGTAGGCCAACGCCGCTTTGGTGCCTCCCTCGCCGTCCGCCAGCGCGTCCAACGCCCGGAGGAGCAGGGGGTAGAAAGCGAAGGCGTAGAACTCGGAGAGGGAGTCGCCGCGCACGTAGACGTTGACCAGGTGGAACGGAACGACGGTGTAGGCGAATCCGGCCAGCCAGGCGGCACGGCGGCTGCCGGTCAGGTGGCGCACCCAGCCGTACATCGTCAGGGCGGCCAGGAGGAAGCCGATGGTCTGCACCAGTTTGAGGGCGGTCAGGATGTCGAGGCCGAGGAGGACGAGGGCGGCGGCGAGGTAGTAGGGGAGGGCGGCGTAGTAATTGAAGAAGGGGTAGCCGAGGCCGTAGGCGGCGTCCGGCATCCAGCGGGCGGGGAAGACGCCGGCCCGCAGGTTGGCGACCAGTTGGTGGGTGCGCTGGAGGAGGAAGGGGCTGTCGCCGCCGCCGCGCGTGTTGACCATCCCCGGCCCCCACAGCGGGGCGGCAGCGATGAGGGCGACGAGGGCCAGGGTGATGAGGGGGGCGGAGTGCGTCAGTCGGTGCATGGCTTGTTCGTGGGTGGTGTCAGGGAAATTATAGTCGGGAGCGTCGGCCTGTCAACTGCGGACGCTCCCGACCTTGTCGCCCTCCCCCTCACTCCCACCGGAACGTCTTGGCGGTGACGACCACGCCCACCACCAGCACCGCCGCCAGCACCGCCACCTCCTTCAAATGATCGCCGAACGGCTCGCCGAACCACAGCCCTTGCAACAGGGTGACGACGTGCGTCAGCGGCAGAAACTCGCTGAAACGGCGCAGCCACTCCGGCAACTCTTGCAGCGGGATGGTCGCCCCGGAGAGGAAGAGCATCGGGTAGAAGAGCACCATCCCCAGCACCTGGGCCACGCGGGCCGTCGGCGACACGCTGGCGATGACGAAGCCGAGGGCGAAGAAACTCAACGCGGAAAGCAGGAAGGCGACCAGGACGCCGACAGCATCGCCCTCGAACCGTAGGCCGTAAACCACTCTGGCGGCCAGGATCAGCAGCAGCCCGCCCAAGAGCGTCATCACGAAGTTGACCAGCACCGAGGCGGACAGGATGGCCTGCGGGCGCATAGGAGTAGCCCGGTAGCGGCGCAGGATACCGTTTTCGCGGTAGACGGCGATGTTGATGGTGATGGACAGCAGCCCCACCGTGGCGATGATCATCGCGATGTAGGCCGGTACCGAAGCATCCACCGCCCCGTGTCCGTCGAAGTAGTCCGTCGGTTCGTTACCGTAAATGCTCCCGAAGATGAAGAGCATCACCAGCGGGAACAAGAGCGTGAAGAAGGCCGCCGCCGGTTCCCGCAGGAACAGTTTTGCCTCTACCAACGTCAGTTTTCGCAGTCCACGCATCGCTCACCCCCTGATCTGTTTGCCCGTCAGGGCCAGGAAAACATCTTCCAACGTCGGCTGCTCGGTGCGCAGGTCGCGGAAGGGCACTCCGCCTGTCTCCAGCGCGTTCACCACCCCGCCGACCAGCCGCTCCCCTTGACCGTAGACCGTCACTCGCTCGCCGCTTCGCTCTACCCTGGTGACGCCCGGCACCGCCCGCAGGTAGTCCTCATCGAAATCCCGCTCCACGCTGAAGACCACCCGCTTTTCGGCCCCCAGCGAGCGCACCAGGTTCTCCGGCGAGTCCAGCGCGACGATGCGCCCGGCGTCCACGATCGCCACCCGGTCGCACAGCCGCTCCGCCTCCTCCATAAAATGGGTCGTCAGGAAGACAGTCTTGCCCTGCTCGCGGATGTCGAGTACCAACTGCCACATCGCCCGGCGAGCCTGGGGGTCGAGCCCGGTCGTCAACTCGTCCAGGAAAACCAGTTCCGGGTCGTTGATTAGGGCCAGGGCGATGGAAAGCCGCTGCTTCTGCCCGCCGGACAGTTTGGCGAAGACGGCGTCCCGTTTATCCGCCAGACCGAGCCGTTCGAGCAACGGTTCCCAGTCCACCGACCGGCGGTAGAATGAGGCGAACATGTCCACCGCCTCCCAGACTTTGATGCGGTTCGGCAGGGCGGATTCCTGCAACTGCACGCCGATGCGCTCCCGCAACTCGTAGCCGTCCCGCTGCGGGTCCAGACCAAGCGCCGTCACCGTCCCTCCGTCCGGACGCCGCAGCCCCTCGATGCACTCGATGGTGGTCGTCTTGCCGGCCCCGTTGGGGCCCACCATCCCGAAAATCTCCCCGCGCTGCACCTCGAACGAGATGCCGTCCACGGCCACCACTTCCCCGTAGACTTTGCGCAGTCCTTCGACGAGAATCGCTGTCTCCATCGTCACGCCTCCTTCGTCTGTCTGATGATGCTTTCCAAAGCGTCCACGTGCATAGCGAAAGCCTCCCGCCCCGACTCGGTGGCCCATAGCCAGGTCTTGGGTCGCCGCCCGACGAACGCTTTCTCCACCGCCACGTACCCGGCCTCCTCCAGCCGCCGCAGATGCACGCTGAGATTGCCGTCGGTCAGGTCGAGCAGGTCGCGCAACAGGGTAAAGTCGGCCCGGTCCCCCTCCGGCAGACTGACCAGGGCGGCCATGATGCGCAGTCGGGTCGGCTGGTGGATGATGGGGTTCAACTCCGTCATCGCTCACCCTTCGCGCCCCTGCTTGAGAGCCCTTATCCCGCTGCCGATGAGCAACGCGCTCCCCAGGACGGCCACCACGGCGTAGAAATAGTCGCTCAAAAACAGCGCGGCGAGCACCGTCAGCAGGGCCAACGTCGCGCCGATGACGCTGATGCTCCAATGGGTGAAGAGCCCGAACTGGACGTAGCCCAGGGCGATGGTGAGGATGATCAACATAGCCACGTCGCGCCCGTCCTGGATGTGCAGCAGGCCGATCAGCAGGACATCGAAGGCGAACAGGGCGAGCCACCAGAGGGTAACGATCTTGCCGATGGAGGAACGCACCCGTCCGTGACGCCGCTCGCGCCATACCAGCCAGAAACTGCCCAACACGCCCAGCGTGTCCAGCACTGCCCAGGTCCAGTTGCCGGCCGTGTCGGGGAGGAATTGGCTGCCCAGGAAGCCAATCAGCCAGACTATGCCCCACAGGAGCATGAACCATCCGCCGTGGGCGGAGGGGTGGTGGTTACATAT
>JALWUZ010000667.1 GCA_027079895.1 Anaerolineae bacterium | reverse complement strand
GTCGAGGGGGTGGAGGTAACGGTGGTGGCGATCGGGTGGGGGTGAGAGGGGTACGAGAGAGCGTCGAATCCACAAAGGAGTCAGGTTTCTATGCGCAAAGAACTAATCGGTGCCGTGCTGGTCGTCGGGGGCGGCGTCGGCGGGATGCGGGCGGCTATTGACCTGGCCGAGGCCGGTCTCAAGGTGTATCTGGTGGAGAATATGCCCTGGCTGGGCGGACGGGTGGCGCAGTTGGGGTATATGTTCCCAACCCACGATTGCGTGCTCTGTCGCGGGACTTCGGATCACGGGTACGGCTGTACCAGGCCGTCCATTTCGCCGGCGTTTCTGGACCACAACCGCCATCCGAACATCGAGATTCTCACCAATACCGACTTGATCAATCTCTCCGGGTACGCCGGTAATTTCACGGTGACGCTGCGCCATCGTCCCACGTATGTGGACGCCGAGCGGTGTATCAGTTGCGGGTTGTGCGAGGGGGTCTGCCCGGTCTCGCTGCCCAGCCCGTTCCAGATGGAACTTTCGGCCCGCAAGGCGATCTACAAGATGGCGCCGCGGGCGTTGCCGGACGCTTATGTGGTGGATAAGGTGCCGCGCTGCGATACCTGCCGCCGCTGTGAGACGGTCTGCCCGACGGGGGCGGTGAATCTGGACGAGGAGGAGCGGGAGTACGATGTGCGCGTCAGTGCGATTATCCTGTCGCTGGGGTACGCCCTCTCCGACCCGTTGGAGTACTCCGAGTTGGGGTATGGCCGTTTCCCCAACGTGATTCACTCGATGCAGTACGAGCGGCTCGCCAGTCGCTCCGGGCCGACGGAGGGAATCGTGATGCGCCCGTCGGATGGGAAGTTGCCGGAGCGAATCGCCTGGCTGCAATGCGTCGGCTCGCGGGACGAGAAACATCCCTACTGCTCCTCGATCTGCTGCATGTACGCCACCAAAGAGGCGATTTTGGCGAAGCAGCGTATCGAGGGGGTGCATTGCCAGGTCTTTATGATGGACGAGCGGGCTTTCAACAAGGAGTTCAACTCCTACTACCAGCAGGCGCAGAACAAGTACAACGTCGAGTACACCCGCTGCCGGATTTCGATGGTCAGGGAGGACCCGGAGACGCACGACCTCATCCTGCGCTATCCCGGTGAGGACGGGCAGGTGACGGAGGGCCGCTTCGACATGGTGGTGCTCTCCCTCGGAGCGTTGCCGCCGAGCGGTTCCCGCGACCTGGCGAAGGTGCTGGGAATCGAGTTGAACCCCTACGGGTTCTGCGCGACGGATAAGTTCGCCCCGCTGGAAACGAGCAAGCCCGGTATCTACGTCTGCGGGACGTTCTCCTCGCCGAAGGAGATCGCGGAGACGATTTTGGACGCGGCCGGGGCGGCCGGCGATGTGATGCGTTTCCTTTCGGACGAAATCGGCGGCGGGTGGGGCTATCGGCACGAGTTCCCCTTCCTGCCGGAAGAAGACGGGATGCCGCCGGAGCGGGATGTGAGCGGGGAGCCGCCGCGCGTGGGGGTGTTCATCTGCCGCTGTTACCCCAGTATCGCCGGGGTCGTGGATACGAAGGCGGTGGCGGAGTTCGCCGCCGGCCTCCCGGCGGTCACTCACGTGGAGACGGTGGATTACGCCTGTCTCGAAGAGGGGCAGGAGCAGATTCAGCAGGCGATTGTGGAGTATGGTCTCAATCGGGTGGTCGTGGCGGCCTGTAGCCATCGCACGCACGAGTCGTTGTTCCAGCGGGTGGTGCGCCGGGTGGGACTGAATCCTTATCTGATGGAGATGGCGAACGTGCGGGAGCACTGCGCCTGGCCGCACGTCAACGACCCGGCCGGGGCGACCCGCGCGGCGAAGGAGTTGGTGCGGGTGGCGGCGGCGCGGGCGCGGCTGGCGGAGCCGGTTCACAAGCAACTGCTCAGGCCGACGCCGCGTGCCCTGGTCATCGGCGGCGGGGTCTCCGGGATGACGGCGGCCCTGAACATCGCCGACGCCGGGTTCGACGTGACGCTGGTGGAGCGTCAGGCCGGGTTGGGAGGCAACTTGCAGAACATCTACTACGTCGCCGAGGGGGATAATCCCCAACGGCTGCTGCGCGACCTGGTCAACCGGGTGCTGGGCCATCGGAATATCGAGGTGCTCACCAACGCCGAGGTGGTCGCCCACGAGGGGAGTGTGGGCGCGTTCCGCTCGACGGTGCGGGTCTCGTATGGCGATGTGTCCGAGGAGGTGGTGGTGGAGCACGGCGCGACGATCATCGCCACCGGCGGGCGCGAGTGGCACGGCGATATCTACCTCCTGGGGCACGATGAGCGGGTGGTCACGTCGTTGGAGTTGGAGGACATCATCGCCCACCGGCCGGAGGAGATCACGGAGTTGAAGCAGGTGGTCTTCATCCAGTGCGTCCGTCCGCCGGACGGGGTGGAGTATTGCAGCCGGACGTGTTGCACCAACACGATGAAGAACGCCATCCGAATCAAGATGTTGAATCCCGGCTGCCGGGTGGTCGTGCTCTACAAGGACATCATCACTTACGGCTTCCGGGAGCAGTTCTACACCGAGGCGCGGCGCAAGGGGGTGGTGTTCGTGCGGTATGACGACGAGCATATGCCCCAGGTGCGGGTCGCGGAGGACGGCGGGCTGGAGGTGATCGCCTGGGAGCCGTCGCTGCGGCAGGAGATTTCGTTGCGGCCCGATTTGCTGTCGTTGAGTATGGCGATCGTGCCGGCCGAGGGGACGGAGGAGTTGGCGCAGATGTTGGAGGTGCCGCTTTCGAGCGAGGGGTTCTTCTTAGAAGCCCACCTCAAGATGCGCCCGATGGATATGGCGCGGGAGGGGATTTTCATCTGCGGGATGGCGCATTACCCCAAGTTCATCGAGGAGTGTATCACCAACGCGCAGGCCGCCGCCGGACGGGCGATTACCGTGCTTTCCGCGCCGGGTATGTACGTCGGCGGGGTGGTCTCGGTGGTGGACCAGAAGAAGTGCGTCGGCTGTCTGACGTGTGTACGCACGTGTCCCTTCGGAATCCCGAAGGTGCGGTACGAGGATGTGGGGGTGGGCGGTATCAAGGGGGCGGCCTGGATAGACCCGGCCCTGTGTACCGGATGCGGCACTTGCGCGGCGGAGTGTCCGGCGAAGGCGATTCAGTTGGTCGCCTATCGGGATGAGCAGATTTTGGGGCTGCCGCTGGGAGCGTGGGCGGCGTGATGTCAGCGAACAATGGAGCAGATGACGATGGGAAGTGAGACGATTGTCAGCAGCGGGTTGATCGGCGGGGGACTGTTGCCGGACGATGATACGGTGTTGGGCGAGGGTTTCAGGCCGCAGATCACGGTGTTTATGTGTATTTACTGCGCCTATATGGCGGCAGATACGGCGGGGGCGTTGCGCATCAAGTACCCGGCGGACATCAAGTTGGTGAAGTTGCCCTGCACGGGCAAGGTGGATGTGCGGTATATGTTGGAGGCGTTCGAGCAGGGGGCGGACGGGGTGTGTGTGATTGGGTGCCCGATTGGGAACTGTCACCACGTCCACGGGAACGAGCGGGGGCTGGCGCGGGTGAAGTACACCAAGCGGCTGTTGGACGAGGTGGGGTTGGGCGGCGAGCGGCTGGAGATGTATTTCGTCTCCGGCGGGATGGGGATGACGTTCGCCAACGCGATCAAGGAGATGACGGCGCGGTTGAGGGAGTTGGGGCCGAATCCGATGTAGGGATTAGACCCGGTTGAGGTTGCGGGAGGAGACGGGATGGGAGAACAAGGCAGCACTCGACAATCTGTTGGCGCGGTGATGGTCGTCGGCGGGGGAATCGCCGGGATACAGTCGTCGCTCGACTTGGCGGAGGCCGGT
>JALWUZ010000666.1 GCA_027079895.1 Anaerolineae bacterium | reverse complement strand
TCCATATCCAGCACCAGCAGCCGATTGCGCAGCACCGCCCCCCGCCCCAGCAGGATCTTGACCACCTCCTGCGCCTCCCAGGCCGCCACCGCCATCGGCGTCGCCGGAGGAGTGCCCAACTCCGTCTCCAGGCCATGCTCCGGGAGGTCGGCGGGGTCGCCGTACAGCCCGCGCAGGCCGGCGTCGCCGGGGAAAATGGTCATCACCTGCCCCAGGAACCCAGCGATACTGCCGTGTACCAGCGGCAGTCCCAGCGATTGCGCCCCTTCCTGCAAGACCAGCCGCAGCGGGAGATTGTCCAGCGCGTCCACGACCACCTCCGCTCCTTCCAGCAGCCGGGGGAGGTTTTCGGCGGAGAGCATCTCCACGTGGGCCGTCACCTCCACCGCTTTGTTGATTGCGTCCACGCGGCGGCGAGCGACCTCGGCCTTCGGCTGGCCCAGGAGGGACTCGCGGCTCAAAATCTGGCGGTTGAGATTGTGTTCCTCGAACACGTCCCCGTCAATCACCACCAGATGGCCTACCCCGACGCGGGCCAATGCCTCCGTGACGTATCCCCCCAGTCCACCCAGCCCGACGACCGCCACCGTAGCGCGGAGCAGGCGGGCCTGCCCGTCGAGCCCCACCGTCCCCAGATTGCGCAGATAGCGGCGGGGGGCGATACCCGCCTCCAACGCGGCGATCTCCACCGCGCGGATGGGCAGACCGTTTTCAGCGGCCAGGGCTTGAACCGTCCGCAGGCCAATGGTGCGCCGTCCGCCCTCCTCTTGGGCCAGGGCCGCGAGGCGGGCTTTCAACTCGTCCATATCTCCTCCAGAAACTCCTGCACCGCCTGGGCCACCTCCACCGGATGCTCCAACATCACCACGTGGCCGGCGTTCGGGAAGATCTTCAAGCGGGCGTCGGGGATGTGCTCGGCCAGGAAGTGGGCGTACTTGGCGGGCGTCAGCAGGTCGGCGGTGCCGCCGATGACCAGCGTCGGCACCGCGATCTCCCCCAGGCGGGACATCACGTCGAACCGGTCACAGGCGACGAAGTCACCGCGCAGCACGATGGGGCCGGTGTCACGCAGCACTTGCACCCCCAACCGCTCCATCATCACGGCGGGCGCGGACTCCCGCGACCAGAGGTAGGAAGCGATCAGTTTGACGGTCTCGTCGAAGTTGCTCACGATGCCGTCCAGGATGGCAGCGGTGACGCGCAGCCGTGCCCCGGTCGCCACCAACACCAGCGCGGAAATCCGGTCGGGGAAATCCAGGGCCAGCGTCTGGGCAATCGCGCCTCCCATCGAGTGACCGATGACGACGGGGCGCGTCAGCCCCAGCGCGTCGCAGAAGGCGACGACGGTCTCGGCATACCCGGAGACGGTGTCACGCCCCTTGCCCTTCGAGCGCCCGTGCCCCGGCAGGTCGAGCGCGTAGACGGTGGCTCCCGGCAGGCGGCGCAGTTCCGCCGGCCAGTGGACATGGGAGCCGCCCGCGCCGTGAACCAGCACCACCGCCGGGCCGTTCTCTGGCCCCCGGCTGAGGGCGTAGAACAGAGGACTCCCGTTCACCTCGACGAAAGGCATACGTCACCTCCCTCCGGCAGCCTGCGACCGGGCGATTTCCTTGCCGCCGCGCAGGTAGACGCGCGTCACGCGGGGGAGCAGGCTGGTGGTCACTTCGTAGTTGATCGTCTCCGCCCAGCGGGCGACCTCCTCGGCGGGGATGTGGCCCTCTCCCTGGCGGCCCAACAGCACCACCTCATCGTGCAGTTGAACGTTGGGGATATGGGTCACGTCCACGACGAATTGATCCATGCAGACCCGCCCGACGATGGGAGCCCGCCGGCCGTGAATCAACACCGCCCCTCGATTGGAGATGAGGCGATGGTAGCCGTCTCCGTAGCCGACGGGGACGAGGGCCACCGGGGTAGGCCGGTCGGTGATGTAGGTGCGGCCATAACTGATGCTGGCGCCGGCGGGCAGGGTGCGCACGCGGGCGACGCGGCTCTTGAGGGTCAGGGCGGGGCGCAGGGGGATGGCCGGTTCCACCTCATCCGATGGACGCAGGCCGTACAGGGCGATGCCGCAGCGCACCATATCCAGGGCCATCTCCGGCAGGTCGAGGGTGGTCGCGCTGTTGGCGACGTGTTTCAGGGGGAAGAAGAATCCGGCCTGCTCCAAACGATGCACCACGTCCAGGTAGAGGCCAAACTGGTGGCGGGTGAAGGCTTTGTCGGCCAGGTCGGCGACGGCGAAGTGGGTGTACAGCCCCTCCAACACCAGGCCGGGCAGGGTGTCGAGATAGCCCACGAAATCCACCACCTCATCGGGGAGCAACCCGTAGCGGCCCATACCGGTATCCACCTTGACGTGGACCGAGACGGGACGGTCGAGTTTACGTGCCGCCTCCGCGAGCGCGACGGCCTGGGGGCGGCTGTTGACCGTCGGCGTCAGTCCCTGGCGCACAATCACCTCCGCGGCGGTCGGGAGGGTATAGCCCATTATGAGGATCGGGGCCGTGATGCCGGCCTGCCGCAGTTCCACCCCCTCCTCCACCCGATGGACGGCAAGTCGGGTCGCTCCACCTTCCAGGGCCGCCCTGGCGACCTCCACCGCGCCGTGACCGTAGCCGTTGGCCTTGACGGCTACCATCAGTTCCACGCCCCCGGCGCGTGCGCGTAACGCGGCGGCGTTAGCGGCGATGGCGTCGAGGTCTATCTCAGCCCAAGTGAGCAGGTCATCCGTCATTTTGCGCCCCTCGCAACAATTCGGCCAATCGGCGGGCGTAACTCTCCCCGCCGACCTCCAACAGCACTTCCAGCACCGGAGGCATAGGCTGCTGCCAGAGCCACTCCACCCGCAGCCAGAAGCCCGGCAGGTGCTGGGAACGGTACTCCCCCTCCTCGCTGTGGAAGACCAGTTGGTACTCCCCCTCCTCGTCCAGCACGTAGGCCTCGAAACGGCGGCGCAGCGGGTCAACAATCCAGTACTCCGGCACCCCCGCCTCCTCGTACTCCCGCAATTTGACCTCCCGGTCACGCTCCTCGCTCTCCGGCGATACAATCTCCACCACCACGTCCCCCGGCCCTTCCAACCGGTTCTCCCGCAGCCGGTACAAGTGCTCCGCCGCGATGAAAATCAAGTCCGGCTCCCGTCCGCTGTGCGGCAACCTCATCTGGAACGGTGCGGATATCACTTCTCCCAACCCTCTCTGTTCCACAAAGACACGCATCACGCTGACCAGGAAATCTGCAATGCGCTGATGACGCCGTGACGCCGGACTGGTCATTATCACCTCCCCATCCACCCACTCGGCCAACGTGTCCTCGTCGGCCCAGTCGAGAAACTCTTCGTAGGTCATCCGCCGCGGCGAAGGCGCCGGGGATGGCCGCCAGACTTGAATCACTGCCTCGCCCCATCCCTGGGACACCACCCTCTCCAACACTCGCGTGCTCATCTCATCCCCCCTCATCGCGCGGCAAAAAGCCGCGCTCCCGCAACTGCTCTATTAACACACGCGCGAAATCCTCTCCACCACTCTCCAACAAAGCCCGTGCGTAAGTCTCGGCACCAATTATCGTCAGTACCTCCGTCACAGACGGCGGCGGCTGCTGCCAGAGCCATTCCACCCGCAGCCAGAAGCCCGGCAGGTGCTGGGAACGGTACTCTCCCTCTTCGCCGTGGAAGACCAGTCGGTACTCCCCCTCCTCGTCCAGCACGTAGGCCTCGAAACGGCGGCGCAGCGGGTCAACAATCCAGTACTCCGGCACCCCAGCCTCCTCGTACTCCCGCAACTTGACCTCCCGGTCGCGCTCCTCGCTCTCCGGCGAGACAATCTCCACCACCACGTCCCCCGGCC
>JALWUZ010000665.1 GCA_027079895.1 Anaerolineae bacterium | reverse complement strand
GCACCGCCCAGTGCAGCCGCCAGGGAGTCAACAACGGCGTCGCCAGCACCAGCACCCAACCGGCGAGCCGCGCCTCCCGCCCCGCCGACGGCAGAATGAGGAAAGCGGCCAGCACCAGCACGCTCAGCCCCAGCGCGGCGACGTAGACGGAGACCGCGTACAGCGGCAGCGCGAGGGCGGCGACGAAGAGCAGATACCCCGCCGTCGGCGAGAGCAGCCCCGCCAACAACACCCCGCCGGCGATGAACGCCTGCCACTCGATGGGGAACACCCCCGTCACCCGGTCGCCGAGCACGAACAGCCCCGCCATCCCCAGCGCGGGCCCCAGCCGGTCGAAGACCGGACGATACCGCTGATACGTCCAGGCCGGC
This sequence comes from Anaerolineae bacterium, assembly GCA_027079895.1. Classification (GTDB taxonomy): domain Bacteria; phylum Chloroflexota; class Anaerolineae; order B4-G1; family B4-G1; genus JALWUZ01. The sequence continues at coordinate 3,483 of JALWUZ010000665.1, read as the reverse complement.
CACCGATAAAACCGCACCCCCGTCGTCATCCGGCCTCCCCCCTCGCCACGCGGAGCGTCGCCCGACCGGAGGAGGCCGGGCGGGCGTGCGTCCGGGCCCAGTTCCGCAACGCCGTCACCCGCTCCCGCATCGTCTGAGAGAGCGGGATGGACTGCCGCACGTTGCGCAACAGATCCTCCTGTTCCAAATCCCGCCGCGCCTCGAAAGCGTCGTACAGCCCGGCGATGACCGCCTGCTCGATCTCCGCCCCGCTGAACCCCTCCGTCTCCTGCGCCAGTTGCGCCAGGTCGAACCGCTGCGGCGGACGGTGACGCTTGCTCAAGTGAATGGCGAAAATCTCCATTCGCTCCTCGTAAGTGGGCAGGTCAACGAAGAAAATCTCATCGAACCGCCCCTTGCGCAACAACTCCGGCGGCAACATCGTGATGTCATTGCTGGTAGCGATGACGAACACCGGCGCAGTCTTCTCCTGCATCCAGACCAGGAAACTGCCGAAGACCCGCGCGGCGGTCCCGGCGTCGGAGCGGCCCGAACTCGCCAGGCCGGACAGCCCTTTCTCGATCTCGTCCACCCACAACACCGCCGGTGCGACCGCCTCCGCCAGCCGGAGCGCAGAACGCATATTCTCCTCCGACGCCCCCACCAACTCCCCGAAGACCCGACCCATATCCAGCCGGAGCAGCGGCAACTGCCACATCGTGGAGACTGCTTTGGCGATCAGCGACTTGCCGCCCCCCTGCACCCCCAGCAGCAGCAACCCGCGCGGCTCCGGCAGCCCGAAAGCCCGCGCCTGCTCCGTGAACGCCAGCCGCCGCTTCCGCAGCCAGGCCTTCAACTCATCCATCCCGCCGACGTACTCCATCTCCTCGGCGGCCTCGTAGTACTCCAGCACGTTCGACTTGCTGATGAGTTGCTTCTTCTCGCCGATGATGATCTCCGGGCGGATGAGCGGCCCGCCCCGGCCGGAGTCGAACTTGCGGGCGATGACCACCGACTTGGCGAAGACGTTCTCCGCCTCGCTCACCGTCAGCCCACGCGCCGCCTGCAAGACCCGCTCCCGCTCCTCCGGCGTCAACTTCACCCGCATCCCGCCCTGACTGCGGGCCGACCGGATGACCCGGTCCAGTGCCTCCTCCACCTCCTCCGGCGTCGGGAGAGAGAAATCCACCACCGTGATCTCCTTCTCCAACTCCGGCGGCAAGCGGAGCACTGGCGAAAGGAACAACACCGTCTTGCGGCTTTTCTTCAGCACCGGCACCAGGTCGCGCACCTTCCGAATCACCGCCGGGTCGGGCGCCACCTGCGGCGAACCGAGGAAGGGATGAAAATCCTTCAGCAGAAACAGCGCGGCCTCGCGGGACTGCTCGACGTGCATCAGCACATCCAACGCCGACCGTGCGCCGGGGTCCACCTCCACCGGGCGGACGGTATCTATCGCCTGCACCCCCGCCGTCACCGTCCAAGCGTACAGCCGCTGATTCAGCCGGGCGGCGACGCGCACCAGCAGCGACTCCACCCGCCGCTCCTCCCACGAGAGGATGTAGATCAACGGGTACTTGGCCCGGACGAGTACCTCCAGGTCACGTTCCCGCGCCGCAATCCCCATCTGCGCCATTTCTTACCCCGCCCATCGCCCGCCGGTATCCTTACCGCGTGCGTCGCAAGAACGGTGGGATGCTCAAGTCGCCCTTGCCGTAGTCGTAAGTCGGGACGGACATCTCGGCCGGCTCGCTCCGCGTCGCCCGCACGTGAGCGTGCGTGCGCACCCCGCGCGGACGCGGCTCCGGCTGGTCGAACCCGGTCGCGATCACCGTGATGCGAATCTCATCCCCCATCCGCTCGTCAATCACCGCGCCGAAGATGAGATTCACGTTCGGGTGCGCCGTCTGCTTGATGATGGAGGCCGCCTCGTTCACCTCGAACAGGCTCAGATCCGGCCCGCCGGTGATGTTGAACAGAATCCCCCGCGCCCCGTCAATGGTGATGTCCAGCAGCCGGTTGGAAATCGCCTGCTGCGCCGCCTCGACCGCCCGATTATCGCCGGAGGCCCGCCCCACCGCCATCAGGGCCGCGCCGCCTTCGGACATAATCGTCCGCACGTCGGCGAAATCCAGGTTGATGAGGCCCGGCACCGTGATCAACTCCGAAATGCCCTGCACCCCCTGGCGGAGCACATCATCGGCCAGCGAGAAGGCATCTTGCAGAGTGACCCGCTTGTCGGTGATTTCCAGCAGCCGGTCGTTGGGGATGACGATGAGCGTATCCACCGCCTCCTTCAACTGCTCGATACCCTTGCGGGCCGTCTCCTCGCGCACCGCCCCTTCCCAGGAGAAGGGCCGGGTGACGACGCCGATCGTCAGCGAGCCCATCTCGCGGGCGATCTGGGCGATGACCGGCGCGGCTCCTGTGCCCGTGCCCCCGCCCATCCCGGCGGTGACGAACACCATATCGGAGCCCTCCAGCACCTCCTTCAACTCGTCCGCCGACTCCTCCGCCGCCTTGCGGCCCAACTCGGCGTTGCCGCCCACCCCCAGCCCGCGCGTCAACTTATCCCCAATGCGCACCCGCTTGGGCGCGTCGGAGAGCATCAACGCCTGGGCGTCCGTGTTGACCGCGATGAAATCCACCCCGGCCACCCCTTCGGCGATCATCCGGTTGACGGCGTTGCTGCCGCCGCCGCCCACCCCGATGACCCGAATCTGAGCAAAACTCTCTGGTGTAGATGACTGGTACATATCACTCCTCCTGAGACTACTTGGCCCGTCCTCAGACTGACCACAGGTGATTGCGCCGGCCGCGCCGCCCACGTCATCCGGGCAGCAAGCCGCGCAGCCAATCGAACACCCGCCCGCCGACGCCGCCCGTCGGACGGCGCAACTGAGGGCGCGTATCCGCCGTCAGCCCCCAGCCCATCAGGCCGACCCCGACCGCGTAGGCCGGGCCGCCGATGCGGTCCACCAGGCCGTGAATATCTTGGGGAGTCCCGATGCGAACCGGTAGATTGAGCACCTCCATCCCCAACTCCCGCAGGCCGGGCAACTGAGCCGTCCCGCCGCACACCACCATCCCGGCCGGCAACAGCCCGTCGTACCCCGACCGCTTGATCTCCTGCTGAATCATCTGCAAAATCTCTTCCACCCGCGCCTCGATCACCTCCGCCAACTCCCAGCGCGGGATGACCTGCCGTCCCTCCCCGCCGAAGGCCGGGGCGACGAACCGCTCATCGGGCGGCACCTGCTCCGCCAGCGCGTGGCCGTGCTCGATCTTCACCCGCTCCGCCACCTCCGGCGGCATGCGCATGACGATGGCGATGTCGTTGGTGATGTACTCCCCGCCGACCCCCAACGTCGCCGTGTGCCACACCGTCCCGTCAATGAACACCGCGATGTCCGTCGTCCCCGCGCCGATGTCCGCCAGCACGACCCCCATCTCCCGTTCCGTCTCCGTCAACACCGCCCCGCCGGCGGCGACCCCGGCCAGCAC
>JALWUZ010000664.1 GCA_027079895.1 Anaerolineae bacterium | reverse complement strand
CTCCTGGTCGGCGGCCTGGCCGATTGGCCCTCCGCCCGTGCCACACGGGGAGCCGCCGCGCTCATCATCCTGTCGCTGGTCGGACTGGCCCTGTACGCCCTCGTCGCCATCCTGCGCCCAGCCTTCGCCCCGCCTCGCCCGCTGACCGGCGACGAGATCGCCGCCCGTCCCCACCCCATCGCCGTCGAGTTCGACGGGGTCGCCCGGCTGCTGGGCTACTCCGTCGCGCCGACGACGGTCCGCCCCGGCGACGAGGTGGCCGTCACCCTCTACTGGCAGCCGCTGGCCCGCACCGACATCAACTACGCCGTCTTCGTCCACCTGATGAGCACCGTCGGCACGCTGATCGCCCAACGGGACACCTACCCCGGCCTGGGCCGCTACCCGACCACCGCCTGGACACCCGGCGTGGTCTTCGCCGACACCTACCGCCTCACCGTCCCGGAGACGGCCTACGCCCCCGACGCGGGGTACATCGCCGTCGGGCTCTACCAACTCGACGGGCCGCGCCTCCTCACCGGCAACGGGCGGGACGCCGTTCGCCTGGACGCGGTCTCCATCGTCCCCCGGCCTGGCCCACTGCCCAATCAGATGACGGCCAATTTCGACTCCCGGCTCACGCTGGCGGGCTACGCGCTCTCCCGGCGAGCGGTGCATCCCGGCGACACCGTCCGGCTGACCCTCTACTGGCAACTGCCGGCCCCGCTGGACGAGGACTACCGCATCTTCGCCCACGTCCTCGGCGGCGTGGACCAGGTCTGGGCCAACAGCGACCTCCTCCTGCCGACGAGCCGCTGGCCCGTCGGGGAGGTCATCACCGACACCCGCGACCTGACGCTGGGGGCGGACGTGCCGCCGTCCCTGTACCGCATCGAGGTGGGCGTCTACCGACCCGGCGGCGACCGGCTGCCCGTCGTCGCCGCGGACGGCATCTGGCTGGATAACCGCGTCCTGCTGGCCGAGGTGCGGGTGCTCCCCCCCGATGAGTCGCCATGAACGAGCGGATGAACGAGCGGAACGAGAAGGCCGTCCTCATCCTGCTCCTCCTCCTGGCCGCCGCGCTCCGCCTGTGGCGGCTGGGGGAGGTGCCCCCCGGCCTGTGCCACGACGAGGTCGCCAACTGGCTCATCGCCCGCGACATCCTGGCCGGGCACCATGCCGTCTATTTCACCGCCGCCTACGGCCACGAGCCGCTCTACCACTACGTCCAGGCGGCGACGGTGGCCCTGTTCGGCGACCACTGGCTGGGACTGCGCTACCCCTCCGTCGCCTTCGGGCTGCTGGGGCTGGCCGTCACCTACGCGCTGACCCGCCGTCTGTTCGGCGTCCGCGTCGCCCTGCCGACCGCCGCTTACCTGGCCGCCGCCTTCTGGCCCGTGTTCTACTCCCGCGTCGCCCTGCGGGCCGTCGCGCTGCCGTTCCTCGCCGCCCTGGCCGCCTACCTGGCCGTCAGGATGTCCGGTTGGAAGAGCCTGTGGGCCGCCTTGCCGCTGGGGCTCGCTTTCTACACCTACATGGCCGCCCGCGCCCTGCCGCTCATCGTCGCCGCCGGGCTGCTCTACCTCCTCCTCGTCGCGCCGCGCCCGCTGCTCCGACGGTGGCGTGAGGTCGGCCTGACACTGCTGCTCGCCGCCCTCGTCGCCGCGCCGCTCGTCGTCTACCTGGTCTCCCACCCCGGCGCGGAGTCCCGCATCGCCGCGGTGCGGGAGCCGCTCGACCGCCTGCTCGCCGGCGACCCGGCCCCGGTGGAGCGGAATTTCGTCGCCAACCTGGGCCTCTTCACCGTCGCCGGCGACCCCTGGCCGCGTCAGAACATCCCCGGCCGGCCGGTCTTCGCCGACCCGCTCAACGCGGCCCTGTTCTACGCCGGGGTTCTGGTCGCCGTCTACCGCTGGCGCGAGCCCCGCTACGGCCTGCTCCTCATCGGACTGCTCGGCTCGCTGGCCCCCAGCGTCGCCACCGCCGTCGCCCCCAGTTCCATCCGGGACATCCTCGGCCTGGTGGTCGTCTTCGTCTTCCCCGCCTTGCCGCTCGCCGCCCTGTCCCGCCGCCTCTCCCGCCCGTGGCTCGTTCTCGTCGCCCCGGCCGTCTGCGCCCTGTCCACCGTCCCCTATTTCACCACCTGGCCGCAGCACCCCGTCGTCCGCTTCGACTATCAGTCCGACCTGACCGCCGTCGCGCACCGCCTGGACGAACTGCCCCCTGCCGTCCCGGTCGCCGTCGGGGGGCTTTCGGTACACACGATGGACGGCCCCGGCCTGGCGCTGGCCGCCCGACGGGATACCGCCGCCGTCCGCCTCTGCGACACCCGCGAGACTCTGGTCATCCCCGGCGGCGGGGCGACGGCGGCCTACCTCTTCGTCCCGCGCGTCGTCCCCCTCGACGACGACCTGGCGGCTCTGCTGGCGCGTCTGGGGGCGACGGCGGCGGAGGAGACGGCCTTCACCGCCTACCGGCTGCCCGCCGGCGCGGCTCCTGTCCCAACGGAGAGGACGGCCACGCTCCCCGACGGCACGCCGGTCCCCCTCCCGGCCTCCTTCTCCGGGACGCTGGCCTTCCTGGGCTACGACCGGCTCCCGGCGGCGGAGGGGCAACTGGCCCTCCTGTCCTACTGGCGCGTCCTCGCCCCGCCAATGACGACGCTCAAGGTGTTCGTCCATCTGACCGACGCGGACGGCGTCATCGCGGCCCAGCACGACGGCCTGGGCAGCCCGCCGCGCGGCTGGTCGCCGGGGGACATCATCGTCCAGAAGCACGTCCTCGCCCGCCCGACAGCGGACGGCCTTTACACCTTGCAGATTGGCCTGTATAATGCCCCCGCCGGCCCGCGCCTGACCGTCTCCGGCGGCGACCGGCTGATACTCCCGTCTGTTCCCTGACCCGACCGCCGATGAGAAGCGACCGTCTCCCGCGCCACCTGACCGTGCTCCTGATCCTGCTCGCCTTCGGCCTGGCCCTGACCAGCGCGGCCCGGAAGTCGCCGACGATGGATGAGCAGAATCACATCGCGCGGGGAGCGGCCTACCTCGGCACCGGCGACCCCCGCCTGAGCGTCGAACATCCGCCGCTGGTCAATCTGCTCAGCGCGTTGCCCGTTCATCTGCTGCTGCACCCGCGCCTGCCGGTGGACACTCTCTGGTGGGAGGCGGGGGAGTGGTATCACTTCGCCGCGCTGTTCCTGTGGGAGTACAACCCGTCGCCGGAGCGGATCGTCTTCCTGGCCCGCCTGCCGGTCATCGGGCTGGGGATGTTGCTGGCGGCCCTGGTCTTCCGCTGGGGGACGGCCCTCTTCGGCGCGTGGGGAGGGCTGGTGGCGACGGCTTTCTGCGCCCTCGACCCCAACATCCTGGCCCACGAGCGGCTCTCCACGACCGACTTGGGGGGGACGGCGTTCGTCTTCCTGGCGGCCTACGCGCTGTGGCGGGCCGTCCGCCGGCCGTCCAGGGGACGGGTGGTGGTCTCCGGCGTCGCGCTGGGGCTGGCTTTCGGGGCGAAACTGTCCGCGCTGCTCTTCGGGCCGATTCTGGTGCTGACGGCGGGGGTCTACGTCTGCTGGGGGAGGTGGGCGACGGGCAGAAGCCGCCGCCTGGGTGGGGACGGCAGCCCCGCGTGCCCGGTGAGGACTCTGCTCGCGTCCGCCGCCGTCATCACCCTGACGAGTTTGCTGACGGTCTGGGCCCTCTATCGCTTCCAGGTCGGCCCGCCGGACGGGAGCGGCTTTCCGCTGCCCGCCCCGCCCTACGTCCGGGGCATCGAGGCCGTCCTGGGGTTCGCCGCCGGCGGGCGGCCGGGCTATCTCCTGGGACGGGTCAGCACCGCCGGATGGTGGTACTATTTCCCCGTCGCCTTCGTCGTC